>JBCDKV010000544.1:0-3980 GCA_038746215.1 Bacteroidota bacterium
AGCTTGCGCTGGAAAGTTCCATATTATCAATATCAAGCTGATGAAATGTGGTGGGTTGAGTCCTGCCAAAAGAATGATTCAGCAAGCAAAAAAACTGGGTATGCAAGTGATGACGGGTTGTATGACTGAATCCTCGGTTGGTATTGCTGCCATCGCTCAGCTTTTGCCACAATTAGATTACGTAGATATGGACGGTGCTTTGTTGCTCAATAATGATCCTGCCAAGGGCGTAATCATCGAGAATGGTCGAATAAAACAGCCGCTAGCAGCGGGTTTGGGGGTGCAGCTTGATGTGGTGTAAATACTTGGCTGTGTGTTCCTTAACGATTTACTAGACCACTTTTTGCTTCCTGTATTCCGTCGGTGATACGCCTGTCCATCGTTTGAAAGAACGAGAAAAAACGCTCGTATCTGCATATCCCAACAGATAAGCGACTTCGCTCATACTGATATTGGGTCGATTTAGATAACTCAGCGCAAAGTCTTTTCGAGTCTCATCCAAAAGCTGTTTGTAGGTGTAATTGTCCGCTTTTAATCTGCGCTGTAAGGTGCGGACACTCGTATTGAGGTTAGCGGCGACTTGTTCGATGCTGGGAAACTGTGGCTGTACCAATTGAATAATCGTCGCTCGAACCAAAGCCGCAAAACCCTGCTCTTGCTGTATTTTGTTCGACTTTTCTTCGGCATGTGCCACTAAAATCTGCAACAAATCAAAATCCGCCGTCATCACTTGTTCTTCTACCTGTGCTTTCTTCAACAAAATCGCGATTTCCGCTTGCTGAAATTCAACGCGACAATTCCAAATTCGCTCGTACTCATCAATGATCGCTGGACGATCCCAAGTCAAATGAACTGCAATGGGATTGTATTGCGCTCGGCTAAGGTTGCGGAATTGTCGGAGGGTAAAAGTCAAGATACCCGCTGCGGTTTGCTCCACGGCTAAGGGCGATTGTTGCTGCCACAACTCACTTGGACGAAGGCTTAGTTTGTAATAGAATTTTTCCTCTTCGAGCTGCATGGGCAGCGCATCACAGCCCAAATTGGAAAAATGGCAAACATATCCCAAAGCTTGCTTGACCGTTTTGCTACTCTGTATAATTTGCAACATTAGACCCGCCGCCGCTAGATTTTGTGACTCCCCCAGATGCAAGCCAAAGAAAGGATTTGCCGTTTGCGCCACCGCGTATGCGATGATAGCATTGTACGTCTGGTCATCTACAATCGTATTTTCCTTTTCTAGTACTGCTTCTGAATGACCGCTCAGCGCGATTAGTGCTGCCTTATCTGCGCCCCGTTTGCTGGCAAAGTAGATGGTATTCAAAATAAATCTTCCCCTGAAAGCCATGCGTCCATTTTTGCACGTAAGATAATATTTTGGCAGGAAATGTCAAATGATCGTCGTTTGTAGCAAAGCATCTGTTTGGAATGCAACCTACTTTTGTATCAAAAAATCGTAAACGACTTATTCAAAAACAGGGGTATACGAAGTTTTAAGCAACACTCGAAACCAGTTTTAGTAAAGTTCTTTGAGACTGCGCATACTTGTTGCGCGATTTCGAGGTACTGACCAAAGCTATATGCTATATTCAAGTGAAAAATTAAGAAAAATGAGACTTCGTACACCCCTAATTCAAAAAAAGTAAAATGAAAAAAATAGAAACGGAAATCATTATCCATGCACCCAAAACAATTGTTTGGCAAATACTCACAGATTTTGAAGCTTACCCTAATTGGAATCCATTTATTCGATCCATTACGGGACAAGCAGTGGTCGGTAAAAAGTTGGACGTAGCGATACAAATAACAGGAAGCAAAAAAACATTCAAGATGCAGCCTAATGTACTCAATTATGCACCTCAGCAGGAACTGCGGTGGAAGGGAAAATTATGGCTCAATGGCTTATTCGATGGGGAACACTATTTTCAGTTGGATGCGCTCTCCGAACAAACGACTAGATTCGTACACGGTGAACATTTTAGCGGTCTTTTTGTCCCGTTATTAATGAAGCAAATTGGCGAAGGAACACTAGCTGGTTTTCACGCCATGAACGCAGCTTTAAAGGCAGCAGCAGAGCAAGTGGCATCGCGCGTTGTTGCTCGTGCTTAGGAAGAAAATACTGAGGCAGGAAAGTAACGGAGAAATCGTTAACTTAGCGTCCAGAACGACAAATAAAACAACATGACAAAACCACTGCAAGGACTAACAGAAAAAAGGGCTCAAGCTAAATTAGGAGGTGGAATTGCTCGAATCGAAAAACAGCACGAAAAAGGAAAACTCACGGCACGGGAACGCCTACATTTCCTGTTGGATGAAGGTTCTTTTGAAGAAATTGGGATGTTGGTGACGCATCGGAGCAGTGATTTTGGTTTGGATCAGCAAAAATTCTATGGCGATGGTGTGGTCACGGGCTACGGTACGATTCACGGTCGTTTGGTCTATGTTTTTTCGCAAGATTTCACCGTTTTTGGTGGCTCACTTTCCGAGACACACGCAGAAAAAATCTGTAAGATCATGGATTTGGCGATGAAAGTAGGTGCGCCAGTCATTGGCTTGAACGATTCGGGGGGCGCACGTATCCAAGAAGGCGTCGTTTCCTTGGGTGGCTATGCGGATATCTTTCATCGAAATGTGATGGCGTCTGGTGTCATTCCCCAAATTTCTGCGGTCATGGGACCTTGTGCGGGTGGTGCGGTCTATTCACCTGCCATCACCGATTTCATTATGATGGTGGAAAACACCTCATATATGTTTGTCACTGGGCCAAATGTCGTCAAGACCGTGACCAACGAAACGGTAAGCTCCGAAGAACTGGGCGGTGCAAGTACCCATGCCACCAAATCGGGTGTGACCCATTTCACGGCGGCAAATGATATTGATTGTATCGAAAAGTTGAAGACACTCCTGTCTTATATACCTCAAAATTGTGAGGAACATGTTCCTCATTTACCGTACGAAATAGGGGAAGAGTGGCGTGATGAATTGAAGACGATTATTCCCGAAAGTGCCAACCAACCTTACGATATGCGTGCCATTATCGCGGGCATCACGGACGAATCGACTTTCTTTGAAGTACACAAAGACTACGCAGAAAATATAGTGGTAGGCTTTGCACGTTTGGCAGGCAGGAGTATAGGTATTGTAGCGAATCAGCCCATGAGTTTGGCGGGTGTATTGGATGTAGATTCGTCCAAAAAAGGGGCACGATTTACTCGTTTCTGTGATTGTTTTAATATCCCATTACTCGTTTTAGTGGACGTGCCAGGGTTCTTGCCAGGTACCGATCAGGAGTGGAATGCCATCATTACCAATGGTGCAAAATTATTGTATGCGTTGAGTGAAGCGACCGTTCCCAAAGTGACCTTAATTACACGGAAAGCCTACGGGGGTGCTTATGATGTGATGAACTCGAAGCACATCGGCGCAGATATGAATTTTGCGTTTCCGAGTGCAGAAATTGCCGTGATGGGAGCGAAAGGCGCGAGTGAAATCATTTTCCGTAAAGAAATTAAAGCTGCTACTGATCCAACGGCAAAATTGGCAGAAAAGGAAGCCGAATATGCGGCTACTTTTGCGAATCCTTATCGCGCTGCGCAAAGAGGTTTCATCGATGAAGTGATCGAACCGAGAACAGCGCGAAGAAAACTAATCAAAGCCTTTGCCATGCTGGAAAATAAAGTAGAAAGCTTGCCCAAGAAAAAACACGGCAATATACCTTTGTGAGGGTAGCATGAATGATATGCTGCAAAATTTGAACGCATTGGTTCGGTAATCCAAAAGGCTTACCAAACAGTAGGCGTTTACAATTTTAGAATGGGAATCGAAACAACCAAATGCCTAGCAATCAAGGACAAATTTGATTTTTTATGACGCTTTCGTTACGTCTTTGTTGTGTGGCAATGAGCTTCTCATAACGAGCTGTCAAGTCTTTAATTTCACAACTCAGTAGGAAGGTCTTTTCTCGCCAAATGCTTTTGATCGAA
>JBCDKV010000545.1:0-3979 GCA_038746215.1 Bacteroidota bacterium
ATTTACCTTTAAAATTGGACGCACCAGCAATGAAATACTGCAAAAATTCTAAAGGGAAATTCTCTGTTTCTAAGTCAGCGTACAAACGATTTTTGAGCTTACTTTTCGTACTTGTATTGAGCTGCTTCGGTTCAAAATTGGGCGGATTGTATTGTGCATCAAAGCGTACCTTGCTATCGTCTTTGGATAGGGTCAGCAGACTGAAAAAGGTATTTTTCAGATCATCCGCCTGACTTTCAATCTTGAGTTCGCCCCAATCATCACCATTAATTTCTAGACGATCTGAATAAATGTTGGTTTGTATTTCGCTTAAATTAAAGAGATCAACTACTGTAACATCCGCATTGAATCTACCACTGAAATCCAGCGGATCGTAGTCCCAAAGCGTATCTATTATGCCAAACTCAAAATTTCCTAACTGTAAACGAACGCCTTCTTCTTGATAAGCGTCCAAAGCTACCGATCTAATACCTTTATCATTGAAATAAAATTCGTTGGTGTAGATTTTCCGATTGCCAAAGCGGATGTAGTTGTCCCAACTGATTTCCCATCTGACGCCAAAAATATTCAGTCGATTGGGATCGATGCGAAATTGTAGCAAGCTACTATCGTAGGGCATTACTTGTCCGCCGATATTGATACCGTATTGTTTGTTCTTGACAGGTTTATAATTGAATAAATAATCCAGCCGATTTTGGTCTAGATCGGCGGTCAGCTCTAGCGTATCAAAGGTCATCCCATTTTTGAGGATACCTTTTCGGATGCCTAGGTCAATTTGTCCCATTTTGTTGAAAAAAGAAGAACCAAAATCAATGTTTCGGAAAGTAATGCTATCATAACGCAATGTAGGCAATACCAAAAAACTACTCAGAGTTTGTTTACTACTGGAATAATCACCGTACAACTCCAGTTTTTTAATTGTATCCAATTTAGGATCGAGCAAGCGAGTCAGATCGCCCGTATCGTGTATATCTAGCTGGTAACTGACTTGATTCGTATCGACGTAGGCAGATGTTTTGGGTAGTTTTAGTCTTTGTGCATAGGCAGAAAAATTGCGGTGGGCATAGTTACCAATCGAGTTCCACAAATTGATAAGCTCGTAATGTCCACTTAGCTCAAGGTCTAGCAATTCGGAGGAAATATTGATTTGTCTACCGACCGTATCGTAGGTAGAAACCATGAGAATCGAGTCGATACTTTGATGATAAATGGGATCACTGATCTCCATATTTTTTAGCATAGCAACCCCCTGAGAATGGGTTAAATCATTGTCTGGGACACTCATATCTATTCGCATTTCTCCCGATAGTGTCCAGTCTTTTTGCATCAAATTGAGGGCTTGTAGTCGCAGTCGCTGCAAGTCCAAGCCAAAATCAAACTGTGGAATTTCTCCGCGATAGTCTAGCTTCCCTAAAAAATCAAAAGCAATATTTTTATCTTCCAAAGCAAGCTGTCCTTCGAATAGTCGAGGCGTCAAATGACCTGAAAAATTAGCATCTTCGTAGCGATAATCTCTAAAGGTAAAATTATTGATTTGAGCATCCAGCAAGGCATCTGCCGTTTTACTGGTCAAGCCTCGCCCATTTTTCACATTGGCTTTCACGGTGATTGTTCCCAAATTCGGGTTTTCTGTCCATTTACCCAGCTCGAACTCATTCAAGCTCAAGCTGCCTCTGTAATTGGCATATTCAAACCCACGACTCACATCTCTGAATTGAATATTGATGCTATCTACTTGCCCTAGATTGGTATTTAGATTGCCCTCTATCAAAAAATCACTAAAGACCTGACTAATCTGCCCTTGGTACTGAATATTTCCGAGACGGTCAAAATTGGGCGGCAAGGAAAAGTTAGGAATCATTTTCCGCAAAGTACTCATGTTGGTTTGCAGGCGATCCAAATAGAGGAAAATCACGCGTTCTGGGCTAGAGGGATTATCCATCGCAATGCTGCCTTCCAGACGCGTTTTACCATTGATCCGTAAGACTAAATCTTTGGCTTTCAGATTATTGACCGTTCCTTCTATCAATCCAGAAATATTGACATCTCTGTTTTGATTGGTGCGAAAAAAGGCATTGTTATTCAGTCCCGAAGCGAAGGTCATAATATCGTTCAAGCGAACGTCGGCATCGTCCAATACCAAACGCATCTTGACTTTATCGTTGAAGTCTTTGAAGTCGGCGTATTGATCGTAGGTAAATTGTAGCGTATCGCCGATAAGTGAGTTGGGTGTCCTCAACTTCACGCCTGCTAATTGTATCTCTTGGGGATTTACTTTTGCATTTCTAGCGGAAAGATTATAGAGTTCGAAGCCGCTCAGTTCACTAAAATTAATAAAATCTAAGCTGCCTGTAAATTCTTTTTTGGCGTAATTGAAGCGATTAATTTCTGCATCTATGTCATAGAGTTGCAGATGATCGTAGTCTAAAATATCATCTGGCGTGGTCTTTTCGCCTTTTCTAAAATTGTCAAAGGTCAATTTCCCATCTCTGAACTTGAATTGATCTATGTGAATGTTCAAAATATCCAAACTATCCACTGGCATTCGCTCGTCGGTAATGGGATTGACCACTTCCACCGTTTTGGCTAGTGGCTGCGGCAGGAAGTTTTGAATGTCTATCTGGGAATTTCTAAATTCTGCTCGCAGTATGTTGAAATACTGCTTTTGTAGATCAATCTCATCTACGCGCAATCTTCCATTCTGGACAAAAGCCTGTAAAGCATTCCCATTCACCCGATCAATCTGTGAAAACGCCACCTGATCGAGCTTCATTTCCTTAATATTGAATCGAATACCGATGGGTGGCGCAGCTACGGTATCCTGCTTTTCGTTTTTTATGCGATTCAGCAGTACCTGCAAATTAGTCAAGTACTCGCCCGTATCTCTACGAATATTAAACTGTGTGTTCTCAATGGAAAGCGACTCAATTTTTAAGTCTTTCTTTAGCAATCCCCAAAGTCGAGATTCAAACTTCACCTCTAGTCGCTCACTGTACAGCAAAGTATCACCGCGTTCGTCTTCTACGAAAAAGCCATGCAATAAAAATTCATCAAAAATGGAAAAACTAACGTGATCTATTTCAACCTTGGTTTGCGTTTTTTTGGATAGAAATTTTGTGATTTGATCCGCTGTGAAATTTTGAACGATAAGGAGTTGTAAAGAGAGTGAGAAAAGTACAAGCAAAACCAGTACAGCCGCAAGTGCTATACTCAGTCTTTTTAGCCAGTTACTTTTCATTTTTCCTTCCATTGGTGTGTTGATTAGTGAGGGCTTCATGCTAGCACTCTATAAGAGAACTATTATACCCATAAAAAGATACATCCAATAGCGAATTTAACTTGTCGTTAGCTATACTTGCGGTGCATTCTTTGTTTAAAAAATATTAGGCGTGTACGAAGTTTTGAGCAATGCTCGAAATAAGCCTTGGCTAACTCCTAACGCGGCAAAGCCGCTACCATTGATTTCCGTATTATTAAAAATCAAACGAGATCGAACGTATCAATTCTACTCCTATCTCAAACACAGAATAACGAATACTGAACAAGGAATACCGAATACTGAAGTTTGCCAATAGGACGTGTACCTACTTCGACATTCAACATTCCTTGTTCGTTATTCGATATTCAAAAAGCAGTGTAACAAAACCAACTCTTGCCAATTTCCTGCAAGATTTCAGTTGATAAATACTAAGATCGCGCAACAAGTGTGCCTAAAGGTTTTTTATGGACGGAAACTTACTGAGCATACTTGTTGCTCAATTTTCTTGCATTGACTCAGACTGTTTGCTAGTAACAATACTAACAAAACTGAGACTTCGTACAGCCCTAGAAAAATATTATCAAGTAGAAACTTGTCTACTTTTTGCCTAAAAGTTTTCAAAAGGAAACTTTTTTCTTCATTTGCCTTTAAGTGAAAGATCAATTTGCTCATTCATTATTTTTCAAACATGACTAGAACACAACTGTACCAACAGATTTC
>JBCDKV010000546.1:0-3963 GCA_038746215.1 Bacteroidota bacterium
ACTCTTTTCAACCACTTTTGGCGCAAACTGTCAAAACATTGGCTGAAACAGTCAAGCATACCCTCCTTTTTGCCTGCAATTTTGCTATTGTAAATCAAACGGTAGTAAAATGAAACAGATACTTTTTCTTATCATACTGACTTTGTTGCTGCTCCAATCTTCTCCACTTCAATTGCTAAACGCATCGACGAATACTAGCATTACTTTCATTGATGATCCACCTCATAATGAGGTAAAAGTATCCGCTTTCAAAGTGCTGGATACGAAATGTAATGTATGCCATCGAAGGCAAAATCCTTTCAAAGTTTTCTCCCTAAAAAACATGAATAAACACGCTGCCAAAATTCATCAACAAGTATTCGTATTGCGCAGAATGCCCAAAGGTGGAGCAATCAAACTCACAGAAGAAGAATACAGCTTGCTTAAAGAATGGTTGGAATCACAAAATATTAACTGAATCATGGAATTATCAATCAAATCAATCACCCTTTTTATGGCGATAGTGCTCACTGGCTTGTCAGCAGGACTTTTCTATGCTTGGGCAGTATCAGTCATACCTGGCACTCGAAAAATTGCGGATATGACGTACTTAGAAAGTATGCAATCCATCAATAAGGAAATTCTAAATCCTAGCTTCTTCCTTTCCTTTTTCGGAAGTGCCATACTGCTTACAATCAGTAGTATCCAACAATATCATACTGGACTTCCGTTTTGGCTGATACTGTTTGCCGCTATTGTTTATTGGCTAGGCACTTTTGGCGTAACTGCCTTTGGCAATGTACCGCTAAACGATGCTTTAGAAGCACTTCAGTTGGATACATTGAGTAAGCAAAAAGTCATCGAATTCAGAAAATTATACGAGGGAAAGTGGAATCGCTTGCATAGCATTCGGACTGGGTTTGCAGTGCTTTCTTTTCTGCTTGCGCTAGCAAGTGCATTCGTTCAAATTAAAAATCTATAATCATCATTTTTTCAACTATAAAATTATTCAAATTATGACAACATCTAATAATATTTTAGTGACTGGTGGAACAGGAAAAACAGGTCGAAAAGTAGTAGAAGGACTCACGCAATTGGGGCAAAATGTACGTATCGCCTCCAGAAGCCAAACGCCAAGCTTTGAATGGAATGATCCTAGTACCTGGGCAGATGTGCTGAAAGATATCAATAAAGTATATATTGTTTACTATCCTGATTTAGCCGTGCCAGGTGCATTTGAAACTATTTCTAGTTTTGTGGAAGCTGCAAAAAATGCTGGTGTGCAAAAATTGGTTTTGCTTTCAGGAAAAGGCGAACGAGAGGCAGAGCGTTGTGAGGAAGTCGTTGCCAATTCTGGATTAGATTACACTTTGGTAAGAGCTTCTTGGTTCAGTCAGAATTTTAGTGAGAGTTTTTTGTTAGAGCCAATCTTAGCAGGTCAGGTTGCTTTACCATTGCCTGAAGCACGTGTTCCATTTGTAGATACTAGTGATATTGCAGCGGTAGTTGTGGAAACGCTAATGAATGATGCGCATAATGGCAAAACCTACGAGATTACGGGACCTCGACTTTTAGCATTTCAGGAAGCAGTCAATGAAATTGCTACTGCTGCTGGAAGAACGATTCAGTATCAAGCTGTTTCTTTGGAAGCATACAATGCAATGATGAAAACGGCTGGTGTACCTGCGGATTACGTTTGGCTTTTCGATTATTTATTCAGAGAAGTATTGAGCAAAGCAAAAAATCAAGTGGTGACCAATGATGTAGAAAAGGTACTTGGCAGGAAAGCCACAGATTTCAAAGACTATGTTCAGCAAACCGTCAAAACAGGAGTTTGGAATCAGCAAGTTGCTGAATTTGTGTAGTGCGATCTATGAAAAACGCTTCACACAAATCTTAAAGCGTTCATAGACGGCTGGTATGAAGTCATCCAGTAACGGGAAGTTACTGGATGACCATAAAATCTCAAACGTTCGGATTCTTAAAAAAGAGGTTCTCATTTACGTACCAGAACGATTGAGGTTTCGATTTAACAAATCGAACGCTTTTCGTCCCTGAGAACCCCTATGAGCCTCAGAAAAATCCTCCTTAAAAGATTTTTTTGAGGCGAATAACGAAACATTTCGATTAGTAACGGACAAAAAATAAGTTCCCCATTTTGACCGAGCAGATTTTGTTCTGCTACTACTCAGCAAAAGGGATGCAAGGGTTCCCTTTTCTGAGTCTAACGTAGCCATCCTCTCGGCTAGCGAGGCTTTTCAACATTCTCGCAGTGTTGCTTGCAGAAAAGATTAAGTATCTTTTCAACGAAGAGAACCGCTAGCGGGTGGGATGCTCAAGACAAAAGATGCCGTCACAAATCGGGAAATTATTATTTGACCGTTACTTATGTCCAAAGTTCACTAATCACAGAAAATCTAAGGTTATAAAATTTCATATTATGCTTAGTCTTCCACTTGCTTCTTCCATTTTACTCTTCCTGTTTACGGCACTCCTTCTCTTTCATTTGTTCGTTCTATTTGAGATTGTTCCGTATAGTATTATTTGGGCAGGAAAAGCCAAAAACCGAAGTGAAATGCTACGCATGGAAATCGTCTCCATCATTGTTACACTATTAGCAGCTACTGTAGTCGCTCTTCACGCCAACTACATTCCAAATGCTTTACCAACCAATCTGCTGGATATTGCTATTTGGGTGTTGTTCGCTTTTTTCGTTTTAAATACCTTTGGCAATCTAACAGCCAAGCATCCTTTGGAAAAATATGGCTTTGTGGTATTGACTGCTATTTTAGCATTGCTATTGCTCAACATTGCTTTGACGTAACTTTTCTATTACTTCACGAGCATCGATTACTTTCAATATCTTCAACCATAAAAAAGTACTCATAAATATGAACATTCCCGATCCTGCAACTATATTCCCTTTACAAGGCTACGATCGCTTGTGTTTTCTAAAAAACATCATCAAAAATCCTAACATCATCGTAGGCGACTACACTTATTACGATGACTTCGAGGATGTCGCTAATTTCGAGAAAAACGTCAAATACTTATTCGACTTCACTGGCGATCAACTCATCATTGGCAAATTTTGTATGATTGCTTCGGACGTGACTTTCATTATGAATGGTGCGAATCATTTGAGCCAATCCATTTCGGCTTATCCATTCGCTATTTTTGGTGGTGCGTGGAGCGAAGCTATGGCAGGCAAGCACTATCCCACGAAAGACAATACCGTCATCGGTAATGATGTTTGGATTGGTTATGACGCGACCATTATGCCAGGTGTGACCGTTGGGGACGGTGCGATTATTGCCGCCAAAGCCGTTGTGACCAAAGATGTACCACCGTACAGCATCGTCGGTGGCAACCCTGCCCAACTCATCCGCAAGCGATTTTCGGAAGCACAAATTGAAGCCTTGTTGCGCTTAGCTTGGTGGGATTGGGAGGTGGAAAAAATCACGGCACACGTACAAGATTTGACCAGCGGAGATGTGGAACGTTTATTGTAAGGAATATCTATCTTATATACGCCGTTTGGGGTAAAAAAGTGCATTTCCTTTTTTGTTGAGTAGCCTACTGGATACTAGGGCAAAACAAACCACTAAGACGCTCAAAAAATTGCCCAAGCAAAAATGAACACTCAGTGTGTTCAAGAGCGTGAACCGTGCCAACAGGTGAGTAAGGAATAACGAATCTCGAATACTGAACGCCCAATAACGAAGTTTGCCAATACAACGTGTTCCCACTTCGACATTCAACATTCCTTGTTCGATATTCGATATGCTTTTGAATAACGAACTTCGAATACAGAACATCCAATAACGAAGTTTGCCAATACAACGTGTTCCCACTTCGACCTTCAGCATTTCTTGTTCGATATTCGATATGCTTTTGAATAACGAACTTCGAATACAGAACATCCAATAACGAAGTTTGCCAATACAACGTGTTCCCACTTCGACATTCAACATTCCTTGTTCG
>JBCDKV010000547.1:0-3960 GCA_038746215.1 Bacteroidota bacterium
AGAACTCTCCACGCATCTAGCAGACATCGCGCTGCAAGAGAGCCAACAGGTCAAGCCTTTTTTCTCGAAACGTTACGATGTAGAAGTCTATTTTCATCTGAAAAAAATGTTATTTGGCGACCAACCGCTGGTAGAGTGGGGGAATGATGCTTATTTAGATGCGGAACTGACAACTGGCGTTCGCCTCACAGCCGATCCTTCGCCCGTCGTAGAACTGGGAAGCATACTATTCATCAGCGAGCGGATAGATTCTTTGCTGGAAGGCGGCTTGTTGAGACCCGTAGAAAACACAACCGATCAAATTGCGGAAGCAATTCAAAGTACCGTTTTTGGTAAGTTCAAAGACCCACGCATCATCAGCTCGATGAGCTGGTTCGCTAGAGGAACACTACCTATCAATTTCGGACAAAGCTTCTCTTTGGTGGCAGGTGCAGAAATTGGGTTGAGCAAACATTTAGCCGTTTCGGGTACGAGTCCGATGTTCTCTTTTTATGGTTTTGGCGGACTGCGTTGGAATTGGAAGGGAATAGAAAAGCGTGGGAAGAAGCGGAGAAGATGAGTTTGGAGTTAAATTTTTAGTTCGACTTTAGCCATTGGCAATTGGCAGCTATACTGCAGACGGGATGAATTTGTGCATACGAATATACTTGTTTATCTGTTATGCGAATAACGACTGTGCATATCTCATTTTCTTGACATTTGACTCAGATATAGTTCAGGTCAATATCCGTAAATTGAGCAACAAGTATGCTCAGTAATTCTCTTCGGACGGAAACACAAATTTCAACTTATTTTTTAGAGAAAAATAAGTTGAAATTTGTGTTTCCGTCCCTAAAAAACCTTTGGGCATACTTGTTGCGCGATCTCAAACACTTTACTAAGTCTCAAAAGTCTAGCAAAGCTGTCCCTACCACAAAATGGAATATTTTACCCGTTATTCGCATAAATAGCTAAAGTCTAGCTAAACTACTTGCTTTTCAATTTTGACTTTTCGCAACACAATCAGACCAATAACAAAGAAGACGACTAGTGCTAAAACACTATTTCTCATGCCAAACAATTGATCGGTTAAGCCAAAAATAAAGGTTCCAGACACGATAGCAATCTTTTCCAAAATATCGTAGAAACTGAAAAAAGAAGTTGTATCGGTGGTGTCTGCTGGCAAAAGCTTTGAATAAGTACTGCGCGATAAAGACTGTACACCGCCCATCACCAAACCCACGGCACTGGCAATGGCATAAAATTGCCAACTAACCGTCACAAAATAGGCAGCGACGCAAATGGCAATCCAAATGAAAAGCATAATAATCAAGGACAAGATATTTCCTTTTTTTGAAGAAACGCGCGCAAATAGATAAGCTCCGAAGATGGCAACTACTTGCAGGATAAGTACTACCAATATGAGTTCGGTCGTCTGAAAATCTAGTTCTTTTTCGGCAAAAGTAGCCGCTAAAAACAAGACCGTTTGTACGCCCGCACTGTAGCAAAAGAACGCAATTAGAAAAGATTTGATATTGGCTTCTACTTTCACCTGTTGCCACACTTTTTTCAGCTCTCCCCAGCCTTTTTTCATCAGCCCTTTTTGCCCTTTATTCCGTTCTTCTTTGGGGAGTCGTTTGAAAGGAATGATGGCAAAACCCATCCACCACAATCCGACCATGATGAAGGAAATACGAGGTCCCCAGCTTTCGTCCTCTATGCCGAACCAATCTGGTTTTAGGATAATGACTAAGTTCATAATCAGCAGACTGATGCTGCCAATATAGCCGTAAGCAAAACCTTTAGCACTGACGCGATCGTATTGATCTTCGGAAGCAATTTCGGGCAGATAAGCATTGTAGAAAACCAAACTACCAGCAAAACCCATCGTCGCTAAAATAAAGCAAACAATGCCAATCGTAATTTGCGCTTCGTTGGAAGCAGCAGTAGCAGGCAGTGCTTCGTCCATACCTTCAAAAAAAGCCAAACCGATACAAGCTAAACCACCCAAAACGGTGAAAAAGCGCATGAAAGTCATTTTCCTACCCGTGTAGTCCGCAATACCAGAGAGTAGGGGAGAGAAGAGCGCCAAAATGAGGTAAGAGGCAGAAATCGCAAAGGCGTACAGCGCAGTATTGGAAATGCTTTTATTGAAAACAGCCACCTCGTCGAGCGTCACAGCGGTGTAGTAGGCTGGAAAAATCGCTACGGCTATGGTGAGGGCATAAGCGGAGTTCGCCCAGTCAAAAAATGCCCAAGCGTTGATGATTCTTTTGTCATTGAGTTGGTGCGTCGTGTTTGCATTCATTGGGGCAAGATAGGGTATTTTTCTAAAAGCAAGCTAGAAATTACGCATTAGCCTCTAGCCAATATCAACAAAGCATCACCGCAGTAGCATTACACTCCCCGTTTTGCTCAGTGCCTCTCCTTGACAATTGTACTGTATGCGGTAGAGCATCACCCCTGGATTGACACGCCTGCCTTGAAAGGTGCCATCCCAGCGCACCGTAGCATCATCGGCGAAAAAGACGCGATTGCCCCAGCGATCAAAGATTTCAAAGGCAGTTAAATCTTCAATTACAAAGGGATTACTGATGCCATAAGTATCATTAATATTGTCGAAGTTGGGCGTAAAGGCATTGGGTAAGAAAATTTCTGCACAATTCAGGTCGTCAGGACTCACGACATTGATGATGACACTATCCCTTGCGACACAAGTTCCCGAACCATCATCGAACTGTAAATAGTAGGCAAATCTACCCGCAATGGGTGGATTGATTGTCGTATTGGGATTGCTAGGATCCGTAACCCCTTCTACTGGCGTCCAAATAAAATTAGTAGCACAAGTTGAACTTGTTTTGATGCTCACTTCATCACCCAATACCAACAAAGTATCTTGCGTCGTGATATCGTCAGGCTTGAAATATAGGTCTTCGATGGCTTCGTCGTCCAACGCCTCACTAAACACCCGAAACTCATCTAAACCACCCGCATAGCGGACATTCGTCGCACCCAAGCAAGGTCCATCAGCAATACTCAGTGGGGCGGTATTGCTAATATCCGCTCTGGTACTCGTGAGTCCCTGCGCACTCAGCTCACCATTAATATATAGCATGAATTCGTTGCTCTTTCGGACCACTGCGACGTGTTGCCAACAAACATCACTACTCAATTCGCCAGAAAGAAAGACCTGCTTGTTGGCACTTTCACTCAGCAATGCTAGAATGGTACGTGCATTTGGATTGTATTGTATGGAAAAGGCATTGTCGCTGGTACAATTTTCCAATTTGGATAGGATGTCTTGCGTCCCTGTGAAGCTGCTCGGACGAATATAAAAGGAGATAGAAAAATCTATGGTATTGAACTCGTTGTTGATCTCTCCAATAAAATTGACTTCATCATCTACGCCATCCAGTTCTAGTGCTTCACCAATTGCACCACAACTGTACATGGGATTACCCGCATCAATAGCATCGCCCACCGTCAAATTATCGAAATCGTAGTTGTATTGTGTTTGTGCCAGCAAGCCAATTGGCAGCCAACAAAGCAAGAACAGTAGTTTGTTCATCTAAGCCTTTAATTAGTTTAAGATACTGGACACGTTTTTATTTGCTCGCTTGATATTCTTTCTTGAAAACAAGATGAAAAATGAAATTTTTATTCTTGTTTTCAGGAGACCTTTCGGACAGAAGGATCATCCAAATTGCTAATTTTTATAAAATAAAAGTTAGAGGTTTACGAAGTCTTAGTTTTCTTAACATTTTACTTAGAAGCAGCCTGAGTCAATGCAAGATAACTGAGAACTTGTGTTTCCGTCCATAAAAAAACCCTCGAGCATACTTGTTGCGCGATATCAAGTGCTTTACTAAGACTTGTTTCGAGTGTTGCTAAAAACTTCGTACACACCTAAATAAAAATTAGCAATTTGAGACTAAAGTGTCAACCACTTTTGCGACACGGATAAACATGTCAAATATTGGA
>JBCDKV010000548.1:0-3958 GCA_038746215.1 Bacteroidota bacterium
ACAGACAACCTACCTAATATTCTCTTTCTGTTCACAGACGATCAGACTTTTAATTCCATACACGCCTTGGGCAATCAGGAAATTCACACCCCAAACTTGGATCGTTTGGCAGCAGCAGGCACTAGCTTTACACATGCTTATAATATGGGTGGCTGGAACGGTGCCATCTGTATTGCTTCTCGATCTATGATGATTTCTGGTCGCTCTGTTTGGCGAGCAAGAGCCATGCAAGCCCAGTGGCGTGCCGATGATACTACTGCTTTACAGCAGACTTGGGGACAGTTGATGGCAGCTCAGAACTATCAAACTTACATGTCAGGTAAATGGCATATTCAGGCAAAAGTAGATAGTGTTTTTCAGCATTTAGGCAAAGTACAGCCCAGCGGAATGCCGCCCGATGCTTGGAATGGGATGTCGCGCACTGCTCAAGATAGCATGAAAATGCGATTGGCGGCAGGAGAAAACATCAATGATATTGTTCCAGTGGGTTACGCTCGACCTATCGACGAAAATGATGATAGCTGGTTGCCAACCGATAGCCTACAAGGTGGTTTTTGGACGGATGGACAACACTGGTCGGAACGATTGCGAGATGATGCCATTTCGTTCATTGACAGTGCTACCACAGAAACGCAACCCTTTTTTATGTACCTAGCGTTCAACGCACCGCACGATCCTCGACAAGCCCCGCAGAAGTTTTTGGATTTATATGAGGTTGATGACATTGAACTCCCTGAAAATTGGCTGCCCGAATATCCTTACAAAGACGAAATTGGAAATCACCGATTGCTGCGCGACGAAGCCCTCGCTCCTTTTCCCCGTACGTCTTATGCCATCCGAAAGCATCGTCAAGAATATTACGCTATTATTTCTCACCTAGATGCACAAATTGGTAAGATACTGGATCATTTGGAGGCTTCGGGTGAACTAGAGAACACCTATATTTTCTTTGCCGCTGACCACGGACTATCCGTTGGGCAGCACGGATTGATTGGTAAACAAAATCTATTCGACCACAGCATCAGAGTACCGATGATTGTAGCAGGAAAAGGCATTCCAAAAGGAAAAGAAGTAGACGCGGATGTGTATGTGCAAGATGTGATGGCGAGCAGTCTGGAATTAGCGGGCATAGCGAAACCCGAACACCTCGATTTCAATAGTTTGCTTCCTTTGACAAAAGGCGAGCAAACGGAAAGTGCCTACGATGCCATATACGGTGCTTACGTAGATTATCAACGCATGATCCGAAAGGATGGCTATAAACTGATCGTGTATCCTGAAGTACCTAAAATGTTATTGTTTGATCTAGCAAACGATCCTTTAGAAATGAAAGATTTATCAGAACAACCCAATCAGCAAGTGCGCATAGCTAGCTTGTTCGATGATCTACAACAACTACAAGCAAGTATGCAAGACACTTTGAATTTGGAGCGATTTTTCCCCGATCTAGTAGAATAAAATAAAAAGATTGGACAATACACTACTGGACAAAAAACAAATTGAAACACTAAGCGCACTAAGAAAAGCGGCTAGTGCAGTTTTGTAATCTGCTCCTCTTTAGTTTGTTCTGTAATCTAAAATTAGGGACGTACGAAATTTTGAGTAACACTCCGAACAAGTACTAGTAAAGCTCCTGAGATCGCGCAACAAGTATGCTCAAAGGCTTTTTACGTTTTGTCCAGTAGTGTACTTGCGAGTCTGACTTCTCTCTTCTAATTGCTGACATCTAGCCCTCCAAACATGCTCTAAAAACTACTTTGGCATTTCATACACCTGACTCATGGCCCAGCGATCAAATTCGAATCCGTCTTCTCGCATGGAAAAGGAAATCGTGTGCATACCTGCTTTTTCAATGTCCAAATAGATCAGTTTTTCAACGCCACAGTGTTGCGCTGCGGTGCGTTGTTTGCTTGCCCACGTCCACTTGTTTTTGCCCTCACACCATTGCATCCGTTGTCCACTATCGACCCACTCGCCATTCAGTCCCACGTGAATGCCATTGTCTTCCGTACCTGTTGAAAAGGCACGTACCCAAATATAATACCTGCCTGGCGTATTGACTTTTACCTGATAATTTAAAATTCCCAATTTACCAGGCGTACCCGAAAAGTTTTGTCCAGGTATCAACACATCTGCGTGTGTGGTGCGAGTATCTGGTAGAATTTCTAAATAGGCATTACCGCTAGCCGTTGCGCTGTGTTCCTCATCATGATCTAGTCCATCGAATGGCTCGCTTTCAGCATCTATGCGATACCACCTCCTCGTTTTGCTGTGCGTTTGGCTGTGATAGTCTTCGGCTTCCACCACTAAGAATCCATTTTTTTCTTCGTGATAGGGTAGGCTACTGGTTTGCTCTACCATAGCTTTGATAATTGGTTCATACATATTTCGGATATCTCTGACCACGTAGCCCGCTCTTTCCGTTTTTTGATAAGCATCAGGACTGGAAGCAGAGGCAATCACTAAATTTAGACTTGGACACACAAAAATGATGCGTCCACCCGCTCCGAAGGCAGCGTAAGCATCCCTTGGAATGACATCTCCCCACATACCATTCGCATTCAAATGGATTTGCAGACCTTCGTTCGGATGCGCCATACCTTTACCATCGGGAGTCGGAATGGGCTGGAGCGAAGCTGCTACAAAATCGGGGTCAATGATTTGATTCCCCTTCCAGTTGCCTTCATTGAGCCAAAGATAGCCCCAGCGAGCGGCCTGTTCTGCCGTCGCCTTGATGGTCAGGAAAGGAACATCCTGATCGTGTCCCCAGTATTCGTATGCTTTCCAATTCGCACCGATGAGTTGCGCCAAACGATCCAAACGGTTTCGAGGTGCTTCCCCATCTATGTCCCTTATAATTTTGTACATCGTGAAATAGTGGCAAGCATATTCCCAACTCGCACCCGGTGGTTCGGCACAAGCGGTATAGCCCAAAAGATGGCGTAGGCTGATGCGCTCGTCCATGTTCCAAGCACTGGGCGAATTGAATAGTTGATGGACGGGGCGGTCTAGCGGCGCAGTACCCATGTTTTCTTCCTGTAGTGCCATACCAAAAAAAGTCGTCATCAAAGAGCGTCCACACGAAGCCCAATCCTTTTGTGCCTTCAAACCTTGTGGTAGACTATAGGGATCGCCGTAATGCCAAATGTTGTAGCCATTGCGAATGATAATCAAATCCAATTCCTGAAAAGGTTTTCCTTGGTCGGTAGTCATTTCAGTGCGCGCAGCTTTGAGCCGTTTGCTAGAAAAACCTTGCGATTCGGGACTCGCGACTGGCCAGCTACTAAAATCTTTGGGAAAAATGCTTTGAGCATAGATAGGACACAGCAGTAAGTAAGTACACACTGTTGCAAGTACAAGTTTGAGTGGCATAGATTTCGTTTTGTTTGATTTAAGTATTGCTCGAAACTTCGTGCAAGCTCAGTCCATAATCTTGACGAGACTGTTACTCTAATCAACAAGTTTAATAGTTTTTTCTCGTACACCAAAACAAAGTTATTTGCAAAAGCTTTTTTATTATCAATTTGAGCAATGAACTGCGAACTGCTTCTAGGTTCTTGAGATCGCGCAACAAGTATGATTAGTAAGTCTCTTAAATAAAGTCTTTCCAAATTTGCGCAAGACTTCATTTGATAAATGGGGCGCATCTCAAAATGTCGCAGAAAGTTTTTTTCAAAGGTGAAAAACTTTCTGCTAGGGGAATTTTAAGGGCAAGAAGCGTTAAAACTTTAACGCTTCTTGCCCTTAAAAACCCTTGGAGTATCCGAAAATCCTCCTTTGTAGATTTTCGGATGCGACTGCATGAACTACAAACGAAAATTCTCTCTTTAATCAATAAAACGACATTTTGAGATGCACCCGATAAATGCCAAGCAGTTCAAAATATTAAAATATGATTTATTTCCGTACACTACGTTATTTTTTAATACTCGTTTTTCTTCTTTCCATACAACACGCC
>JBCDKV010000549.1:0-3941 GCA_038746215.1 Bacteroidota bacterium
CATTGTGTTTAAGCTACACGATATTAGCCAATGGCGCTATACTGCAAACGGGGTAAAAAAGTACTTTCATTTTTGAAAAAAGATAGGTTTTGTTCACCTCATTTACCCCTAATAGCTTGTATTTAGAAGTGTCTAGTAGTGTAAGCATGACTAACGTTGCTTGCTGCATCACTCAAACACCAAATAATCTACTTCCACCTCAAACTCACCCGCCTTTTTCTCATTCGTAATCAGGCCAAGCCTTATGACTTCTGCTGCGCTTGCTTTAGAAAGTTGCTTGCCAGTCGCTTGTCCGAGTCTCCATTCTTTGAAATCACTCAGTTTTAATCGTACTGTTTCCCACTCTTCGGAACTTGTAGCAATTACTTTTTTGTAGTAGGGTTGATAAAAGTTTTGATCGGTTTCTAAAGTCAATGCCAATTGCTGTTGCTTTACTTTCAGTCGAATGCTAACGTATTCGTAATCAGAAAGATCAGTCGATTGAAAAGGACTTTTAAAAGCGGTGAATCCACCGAAATTCTCCAGAGAGACACTGCCTTGGAATACGAGACTAGTGTCCGTAAAATTGATCGTGCCTTTGGACAATCCACCCATCACCCCATCATTAATTACTTGCCAATCTTGCCCCATTTCATCTTTTCCGAAATCAATTTTTAGCTCATTACCGATAAGCAAACTTCCAAGCAATAGTAAAATGCTACTTATTTTCATAATTACTGATTTTAATATGTTTATTATTTTTTGTCCGTTACTCAGACACTTTTTTAGAAAATTTTGACAAGTATAGCTTTTCGCTTGATAATATACTTCATCAGGCGAAGAATTAAACTTTTACAGGGCGTCTTTTGCTTCTGCACTTCATTACCTCCTCGCCTTGGTAACTAAGGCTATCAGGCTGCGGACTTCTTTGTTCAGAAACAAAATACGCTCCTTTAAATTGTATACTTCTTAACCTGATGAAGTATATTCTCCACAAAGCTGCCCTAAAAGAGAGCTTCACTTTTAAGATATGCAGCAAGTTTCAAAAACGCTGCGTCTGACAAAAAATATCGACTCACGCAGCATTTTCCCATTTCATTTCATACTAAGAGTGTTCAGTCGGCTGAGATTTTTTCACAGCTAAAAATTAGAAACATGAAAAAGTTATTAATGGGACTAGGTGTCCTAATCTTATTACTCGCTGCTTGTCGAGAAAATGTGGATGTTTTGGAAGTTGATCTGGAACTGCCAGAAGCAAAAGAACTAGGTGATTTTCAACTATTGGGAAGCATTAAAGACGCCAGTGAGGAAGGCTTATTAAGTGCCAAAGTAGAATTACTGCAAGATGGTGCAATGCTGGAAAGTACTACAACTGACCGAGACGGAAAGTATGCCATGAAAGCTAGCATAAAGCTTGATCAGGCTGTCTATGTAAGAGCGGCAAAAGAAGGTTTTGTTACTGCTATGGAGTCAGTAGAAGTGATGGAAAGTACCGCTTCCTTAAACACCGTACTCATGCCCAGTGAGATGCTAGGAAGAGGACAGTCTTCTACTTCGGAAACAGAATTTGTCTCCTTGTTCGGAACATTAATAGATCAAGCTGGAACGGTACAGCCTAGGAAATACATCATTCTGGAGGACGAAACGGGACGTATCAATTATGCAACGACGAATAGAGAAGGTAGATTTCGCATTGCTGCGCCTTTGGAAACAGCATTGGAATTAGTTGTTGTCAATGCAGTTTGTGGGGAGGAGGAATACCGAGCGGATATTGGCTTATTTGCGGCGAATCAAGACTTGGGGAATATTACGATTGCTGCTAGTCCAAACGAAAGCATTAGCATTTCAGGGCAATTGCTAGATTGTGACGGTATGCCTATTTCAAATGGTATTGTATTGGCGACTTCTGGCAATGAACGACTGCAAGTTAGGAGCGATGCTTCGGGGAATTTTAGCCTAGAAATCACTACCTGTAGTGGAAATCGCGGGGTCAATTTATTTGGTTACGATGCCAGTTTCCAAAATGTGAGTGAAGCTGTCAACGTAGCGGATTTAAGTGGAGCAGCCACACTTGATCCCATCACGGTTTGCACTTTGGGGGCATTCAATATCGAGGTGATTGTCAATGGCGTAGACTACAAAAGTGAAGCCGCACATACCTTTTTACTCAACAACAGAGGTGGTGCAGGTGGACTGAATTACATCTATCCACGTAATCGTCGTACAGGACTAACGATCTATTTTCCTGGAACGTCCACTGGTACATTCGATGCCAATACTTTCTTGTACATAGATGAAAATATTGCCGTTTCAGGGGGAAGTAGAGCTAGGAATGGAAGCGCAATCAGCGTGACGGTGACCACCTACGAAACGGATTTGATGGAAGGTACTTTCACTGGACAAGCACTGAATGAAGAGACACAAGTATTGGAGGAAGTGAGTGGTAGTTTTAGTATTCGTATCTAAAAAGAACAAATAAAATTCGTCTTATATCTCGTTGATTATGACCATAGCAAGACTGATAGAAGGCTGTAAGGAGCAAGATCGGAGTTGCCAAAAAGCACTGTATCTACGCTACGTCAAACTAGCCGCTCAGATCAGTCTTCGCTATGCTCGCGACGAACACGAGGCAAAGGACATTGTACAAAATGCGTTTATCAAAGTTTTTACAAAAATTGGTAGCTACAAAGCTCGGAAAGGCACATTTGAAAGTTGGTTGAGTCGAATTGTTATCAATGAAGCTTTGCAGCTTTACCGTAAACAACAGCGATACAGCAATTTGGAAATAGAGGAAGATTATGCTATTGAAATTGCACCAGTTGTTCTTGAACACCTACAAGCCGAAGACATCTTGAAGCTCTTAAGAAAATTGCCTGATGGCTATCGTATAGTCTTTGTACTCTTCGTGATAGAAGGCTATTCGCATCAAGAAATTGCTAAGGAATTGGGAATCACGGCGAGTACTTCGCGCTCCCAACTGACGAGAGCGAAGAAGTTGCTCCAAAAATTTATCATTGAACAAAACTCATTAGAACATGCGAAAGATTTTACCAAATAATTGGGAAAGATATATTAAGCGTTCTTTGGAGCAGCACCAAGCGCAATGGGATGAGGAAGAGCTTTGGCAAGCGATAGAACCACAGCTGCCGAAGCCTAGGAAAAGACGCCCTTTGTTGTTTTTCTATTTTTTAGGAGTCACAGTATTGCTGGGTGCAGTTGTTGTGTTGATACCAACGCCAGATGTTGAGCAAAGTGAGCCTGAACCTTCCGTTTTCAAACAAACATCTCCCAGTATAGCTAGTTTGGTTGATTCATCAAGACAGACAAGTGACACTTTGATGTCTACCAATACCTTAGCAATAAGTAATGATAAAAATAAGGTAATAACAACCGTCTCTAAAGGTTCACTGCCCATGCAAAAGACACAACCAATAGACCTGCTCGTACAGCAAACCAATACAGCGGCTACTCCAAAACCGATTACGGCACTTTCCCAGAGTCCATTGGAGACGCTAGTTATTCCGATGATAAAAAGGAAGCGTTTTGAACTAATGACTACACAGCAGCAGTTTCAAGCTCTCCATCGACTTCCCGTCCAAAAACTCTCCACAGCAGTTCCCACAATAGAAGGCGTTCAACTCAAAAATCAATATCCTCAAATCGGCATTAGTCCATACATGACGGTGGCACTCACGCACCGTACTTTCAATGCTTTGAACGATGCTGCTTTAGGAAAAATAGAGATGCGTCGCGAGTTAGAACAAGCACTAGAAAGTATGGAGATGGGAGTGCTGCTTGATCTACAACTCAATCAAAACTGGACATTCCAATTTGGCTTAGCACGACAGCAAATAAGTGAACGCTTTGAGTGGAGCAACATCAATCAACGTAAGTTCAGCATCCAAAGCGATTCCGCCTATTTCTACCTCGACGAGGAAAACCAAAGACAATACTTGGAAGGA
>JBCDKV010000550.1:0-3938 GCA_038746215.1 Bacteroidota bacterium
ATAAAGTCGCTATTATTTTCTTCGCCAGAACCGCAAACTATTGATTTACAGTTCAATTCTGCTCCAAACAAGCTCTTATAGTGATTATATTTAACTTAAGCTCAGTAAAAAAAGTGCAAGTGTAGGTAAATTTATTAGACTACTGGACATTTTGGATTACACAACAAAAGAGAAGCAGATTACATGGCTACACTTGCCGCTTTTCTTAGTATTTCTAAGTGTCCTTAGTGTTTCAATTTGTGTTTTGTCCAGTAGTGTATAAATTTATCGTACTGACTTATAAGCACTTACGATACAAGCCAACAGCTAATAGCAAGAGGCTAAAGTCGAGCTTAATTAATATTGCTCAAATCATCGTTCCAAAATATCGCGATTGTACCACCAAACAGATTTGTTCAGGTTGTTACCCGCATCTCTGAAAAATATACCTGAGCCTACTGCTACGCCAAGTCCGCTCAAAAACAGAATGTCTGCGTTTTCATTAGCGTTGACGGTGCTTAAAATCAAAACTGCGGAGACCACAGACAAGCCTGTACCGATCAGCGTATTGGTTCTGTATTTCTTAAATTCGACGACTGCATTAGGACTGACCGCTATTGCTTGTTTGTAGTTGTTGCCAAAGAAACCGTAGTGATATTCTACACCGTCTTTTACATAGCGCAATCCACCGAAAGCATTTTTCAGGAAAATGGATTCGTGTTCGTAAGTTTTTTGTGGCGAATATTGTGCGCTTACAGTAAGGATTGTAAAGCTTAGTAGCGCAAAAATTAGGTATAATTTCTTATTTATCATCTGTTGTTGATTTGGCAAGTACGTGTGAATTTTGAGCGCTTGTTTGGAAATTAATAATCGGTCTGCGAACGGCTCTTTTTTCGTTACTCAGCGTTAAAAAAGGGGGCAATTATCAGATAAGCTCATTGCACAGGATTTGATAACAAAATTTCTTTGCCTCTTTCCAATACCTGCTGCACGGTGCGCTTTGGCGCAAGCTGCTTTTTGAGGTACGCAATACCAGTCGCTACGTCAATATCGCCGCAAGTGAAAATATCTATTGCTGCGTATTGATGCTCTGGCCAAGTATGTACTGTGAGGTGACTTTCTTTGATGATAACGACCCCCGAAACACCAATGGGCGAAAAGGGATGAAAATTACTGGACAGTACGGTCGCTCCCATTTGCACCGCTGCCGCTCGGAAAATTCGCTGCAGCAGTTGGTGGTCATCGAGTGGCTCGATAGAGCAGTTATAAAATTCTAATATAATGTGTTTGCCGATAATAGTTTGCATGTGTAAGTTGGGAATAACTTTGATTTGTAAATTAGGCGTGTGAAGTTTTTTGGAGTAATGAAAGTACTAAATGCTTATTGTGTGCATAAATTCGCTAATTAATCCAAAATCACATTTGCTTTCAAAAAAAAAGCTATCTCCGAGACGAAGATAGCTTTTTTTTGTGAGTTAAAATCACTTATAGATGTAAGCAGTTCGCTATTTGATCTCGTAAGCGTCTTTTAAATCATCACTGGTCAATTCTCCGATTTGCTCTTGCTGCGTCGGGCTATTGTCGCCAGTGGATTTATCTATATCGACTGCAATGAGTGGTGCAATGACCAGTGCCACTACAGACATTAGCTTCAGTAGGATATTCAAACTAGGACCCGATGTATCTTTGAATGGATCCCCAACAGTATCACCTACAACCGCTGCTTTGTGTGGATCGGATTTTTTGTAGTAGGTTTTGCCTTGAATATCTACGCCATCCTCAAACATTTTTTTCGCATTATCCCAAGCACCACCAGCATTGGATTGGAAAATTGCCATCAAAACACCTGCTACTGTCACACCAGCTAGCAAGCCACCTAACATTTCTGCACCGCCTAAGAATCCGATCAAGACGGGTGAAATAACGGCGATCAAACCAGGCACAATCATTTCTCGAATGGAAGCCTGCGTAGAAATTTCTACACATTTGCTGTATTCTGCTTTGCCTTCCGCTGAGTTGAAAGCGGCTTGATCGGCTGCACTCCAAGTATCGAATGGCTTATCCTCATTGCGATTCATGGCATTCAAAGCATTCTTCAATTCTGGAATATCTTTGAATTGGCGGCGTACTTCTTGTATCATATCCATCGCTGCGCGACCTACGGCATTCATAGAGAGTGCAGAGAACAAGAATGGCAACATACCACCGAGCAATAGTCCTGCCATGACGACGGGCTTAGATATATCAATGGCATTGATGTTGGCAGTGGTCATGAAAGCTGCGAACAGTGCTAAAGCAGTCAAAGCCGCAGAACCAATCGCAAAACCTTTTCCAATCGCTGCTGTCGTGTTTCCAACCGCATCTAATTTATCGGTACGTTCTCTCACTTCTGGTGGCAATTCACTCATTTCAGCGATACCACCTGCGTTATCAGAGATTGGTCCGTAAGCATCTACCGCCAATTGGATACCCGTATTGGAAAGCATACCTACGGCAGCGATAGCAATACCATACAATCCAGCCATTTCGTGCGCACCAATAATCGCTGCGGCTAATATAATAATCGGAATAGCGGTAGATTGCATACCAACTCCTAGACCTGCGATGATGTTGGTTGCTGCACCCGTCAAAGACTGATCTACGATAGATTTGACAGGTTTAGTACCAAAACCAGTGTAGTATTCCGTGATTAGACCGATCAATAGACCTGCTGCTAGACCGAAAATCACTGCCCAAAATACGCCTGTAGCAGAGTATTCTACGCCTTGGAATGTCCAGGTTTCTGGCAACATGAACTGTGTGATTCCGAAAGTAGCCGCCAGCATAATTGCTGCCGATAGGAATTCTCCTCTGTTCAGTGCTTTTTGTGGATCGCCGCCTTCTTTCACTTTCACGAAAAACGTACCTAAGATAGAAGTCAAAATACCAAAGCCAGCCAAAGCCAATGGCAACAGCACCGCATTGAGTCCTTGAAAAGCATTCGATTCTTCGTATCCCGCCACGCCAATGAACGCCGCCCCCAACACCATCGTACCGATGATAGAACCGACATAACTTTCAAAAAGGTCAGCACCCATGCCTGCTACGTCTCCTACGTTATCCCCCACGTTATCGGCGATAGTTGCTGGATTTAAAGGGTGATCTTCGGGAATACCTGCTTCTACTTTACCGACCAAGTCTGCACCTACGTCGGCTGCTTTGGTGTAAATACCACCACCTACTCTCGCGAATAAGGCAATGGAAGACGCACCAAAAGAAAATCCCGTTAAAACCGTGATGACGCGGTTGATGTCCCAACCCATATTAGAATAGAGCAAAAACAAACTGCCTAGTCCTAGCAATCCTAGCCCGACTACGCCTAGTCCCATTACCGAACCACCTGCAAAAGCGACCTCTAGTGCTTTGCCCAAACTAGAACGTGCTGCGTTTGTTGTTCGCACGTTGGCTTTGGTCGCTACACGCATACCGATGAAGCCCGCTAGTGCAGAACAAAGTGCGCCGAGGATGAAAGATACAACAATTAGCGGGTGGCTATCTTCCGAAGAATTACCACTCAAGAATAAAAGTACTGCTACTAATACCACAAAGATGGAGAGGATGCGGTATTCGGCTTTCAAAAAGGCCATCGCACCGTCCGCAATAGAGTCCGCGATGCCGCTCATTTTTTCTGATCCCACTTCTTGCTTAGACACCCACGCCGAGCGAATGAAAGTATAAAGCAATGCAAGAATTCCAAGTGCGGGAATTAACATTGTTATTGTTTGCCCCATAATTTAAACTGTATTTATTAAGTTTCAGGTTGGTTGACTACGCGCCTTATAAACCTTGAATTATCGGCTGTTAGCAGCCAATTTTTACTAAATTTTTAAATTGGAGGGCAAAAGTAGCTTAATTTTGGTTTTCTGCCAAAATAAAGGATGGAGAAGCTAAGGTAATTGCTAAAAACTTGTTTTGCTTAG
>JBCDKV010000551.1:0-3932 GCA_038746215.1 Bacteroidota bacterium
ATGCTTGGTGAGTCCCTTCGGACGGAAACACGATTTTCAACTTATTTTTTGGAGAAAAATTAAGTTGAAATTCGTGTTTCCGTCCATAAAAATCTTTTGAGCATACTTGTTGCGCGATCTCAGGAGCTTTACTACGATTTATTCCAAGCACTGCTCAAAACTCCGTATGCGCCTGTTTGATTTTCAGGAATTTGCAAAGGTAAAATTTGTGTTGAGTAACGGACAAAAAATAAGTTCCTCATTTTGACCGAGCAGATTTTGTTCTGATACAAGGCAAAAAACGTAGGAATCCTTTTGGCTGGTGAGGCTTTTTAACATTCTCGCAGTGTTGCTTGCAGAAAAGATTAAGTATCTTTTCAACGAAGAGAACCGCTAGCATGAGTGAGCGCTCCCGAAGGGTGAATGTTGAGAACATTCAAGCGAATGAACCGCAAAGCGGACGGGAGGGGATGCCTTACCTACGCTTGGTCACAAATCGGGAAGTTATTATTTGGCCGTTACTTAATAAATCTGTTTATCTTTTTAGATCATGTTTTAAGATTTATACTATTTTCGCGTCCACTTTTAAATAGAGTCACATGAATTTCATAGAAGAACTGCGTTGGCGAGGCATGTTGCACGATCATACGCCAGAAATAGCAGCACATTTGGCAGAGCGACCAAGAATTGGGTACATTGGATTTGATCCTACTGCACCCTCTTTGACCATTGGGAATTATGTCCAAGTGATGCTGTTGAAGCTATTTCAACTAGCTGGTCATCAGCCAATTGTACTTATGGGTGGCGCAACGGGACGCGTGGGGGATCCTTCTGGAAAGGACAAGGAACGCCAACTGAAATCGTACGAAGAGCTAGACCACAATTTGGCTTTCCAACAGCAGCAATTCGCCAAATTTCTAGATTTTGAAGGTGAGAACAAAGCCCTGATTGTCAACAATTATGACTTCTACAAGGACATGAACGTCTTGGATTTTCTGCGTAAAGTCGGAAAGACACTAACCGTCAACTATATGATGGGTAAAGAATCCGTGAAAAAGCGAATCGAAACGGGTATTTCGTTCACGGAGTTCAGCTATCAGTTGTTGCAAGGCTATGATTTTCAGTGTCTATTGCAAGCAAAAGACTGCACTTTGCAAATGGGCGGATCAGATCAGTGGGGTAATATCACGGCTGGTACGGAATTCATCCGCAGAAATCTAGGCGAAAAGGCCTACGCCGTCACCACGCCACTTTTGACCAAAGCAGATGGCTCGAAATTCGGGAAATCGGAACAAGGCAACATTTGGCTCGACCCTAACATGACTTCTCCTTACCGCTTCTATCAGTTTTGGATCAATGCAGATGACCGAGATTTGGCGAAATTTATTAGATATTTCAGCCTAAAATCTAAGGAGGAAGTAGAAGCCTTGGAAACGGAACATGCCGAAAATCCACAAGCACTAAAGCGCATACTCGCAGAAGAATTGACGGTCAGGGTACACTCGCAGGGGGATTACGAATCAGTTGTGCAAGTAACCCAGTTGTTGTTCAATAAAAAAGCAAGCAAAGCACAATTACTCACCCTCAGCAGCGCAGACCTCAAGACCGTATCGGAAGAAATTCCAAGTTTTACTATCGCTAAAGACCTTATTAGCAATGGTGTAAATATCATCGACTTGCTAGCAGAACATACACAGATTGTCTCTTCCAAAGGAGATGCCCGTCGCGCGATTAAAGGCAATGCTATTTCGGTGAACAAGGAAAAAGTAAGTACCCACGAATTGGCGGTCAATAGTGCGTACCTACTTAATGGTCAGTATATTATGGTAGAAAATGGAAAGAAAAATAAGTATATGTTAGTTGTTGTTTGATCATTAATTAAGAAAAGAAATCTAAGACCGCTTTACTGTCGGAAGTCAGATTGGCTAGATGTCAGACTAGCAGACCAAAAATTGAGGTTTGATCCTGAACTTCAGTGGAAAAGCTCTCTAGATCGCGCAACAAGTATGCTCTATAAATCTTCTCGGACGGAAACACAAAATTTCAGTATTTTTTTAGAGGAAAATACTGAAATTTTGTGTTTCCGTCCATAAAAACTCTTTGCGCATACTTGTTGCGCGATCTCAAAAGCCTTCTTAGATTCATTCCAAGTATTGCTCAAAACTTCGTGTACGACTAATATTGAATAGTACAAAAACCTTGTCAGACAACCCCCAAATCTTTACCAACCTTCGTAAAAGCGGCAACTGCTCTTTCTAGATGCGCTTGCTCGTGAGCCGCCGAAATCTGTACTCGAATCCGTGCTTTTTGTTTGGGGACGACGGGATAGAAGAATCCAATGACATAGATACCCTCTTCTAGCAATTGCTTCGCGAAAGTTTGCGCTAATTTGGCATCGTAAAGCATGATCGGTACAATTGGATGTACGCCTTCGATGATGTCAAATCCAGCCGCAGTCATTGCAGAACGAAAGTATTTTGTATTATGCTCTAATCGATCTCGTAATTCGGTAGAAGCAGTCAACAAATCCAGTGCTTTGATGGAAGCACCCACGATGGAAGGTGCCAAGGTATTGGAAAACAAATAAGGACGGGAACGCTGTCGCAAAATATCGACGATTTCCTTTTTGGCGGCGGTAAATCCGCCCGAAGCACCACCTAGTGCCTTGCCAAAAGTTCCTGTGATGATGTCCACTCTGCCCATTGCATTGCAATATTCGTGCGTTCCTCTTCCCGTCTTGCCAACAAAACCCGTCGAGTGACATTCATCCACCATCACCATGGCATCGTACTTTTCTGCCAGATCACAAATTTTGTCAATCTGCGCAATTGTGCCATCCATAGAGAACACTCCATCCGTGGCAATCATTCTTCTTCTAGCACCCTGCGCTTCTTGCAATTTAGCTTCCAAATCAGCCATATCATTCGTTGCGTAGCGATAGCGTTGTGCTTTACACAAACGAATGCCGTCGATGATGGAAGCGTGATTCAAGGCATCGGATATGATGGCATCTTCTTTGGTGAGCAGCGGCTCGAACAAACCACCATTAGCATCAAAAGCAGCAGCGTACAAAATGGCATCTTCCATGCCTAAAAAACTCGCGATTTTTTCTTCCAATTCTTTGTGGATGTCTTGCGTACCACAAATGAAGCGCACCGAAGATAAACCAAATCCGTGGGTGTCAATGGTTGCTTTGGCGGCTGTGATCAGATCGGGATGAGAAGATAGCCCCAAGTAATTATTCGCACAAAAATTGAGTACTTCTATACCTTTATTGGTCTGTATTTCAGCGGCTTGTGGAGTAGTGATGACGCGCTCTTCTTTGTATAAACCAGCGTCTTTAATTTCCTTTATCTCTTCCTGTAATGCAGGTTCAACGGTTGTGAGCATAATTTATATTTTTATTTGAAAATTAGGCTAATGTAGTGGTAGACTCTTTGTAGGGTATCTATTTTGAATTAGTGCTGATCCTTGTGTTTCCGTCCATAGAAAACTTTTGGGCATACTTATTGCGCAATCTCAAGAACGCTACTAGGATTTATTCCAAGCACTGCTCAAAACTTCGTATATGTCTAACTTATTTTTCGATTCATAGCAACCATAAAACAAGTATGCTTTACCTCGGTTCTCGTCTAAGGATAGCTATTACAAATTGATTACCATTACTGTTATGACAATCGTTAAAAGCTAGACTTTGTTTATTCGCTGAATGGTTGATCTGATGATTGCACAGATTCCCTTGATTTTGCGTTTCTGGTCAATGATTATCAGTTAAAAAAGTAAACACATCACAATCGTAAACGGAAAAAACTTTTAGAGCTTGTTTGGAGCAGGATTGAACTGTAAATCACTAGTTTACGGTTCTGGCGAAGAAAATAATAGTGACTTTATCGAGATAAACGAGCGATTATTTTCAAAGTCAGGTTCGTAAAATATTGGTTTACAGGAAAATA
>JBCDKV010000552.1:0-3896 GCA_038746215.1 Bacteroidota bacterium
ACGCAGACAAAACCCGAAGAGGTTGCTAAGTATTTCATCACTCAAATCAATATCAATAGTATTTGGGAAACTTTGGATTTACTGGGAGAAGCGCACGACAAAGGGCACACGATCATGCACCATTATGGCTATACGGGATCGGCATGTATCCCAATGGCTTTCAATGATGCGGTGGAAAAGAATTTGGTGAAGTCTGGTGATTTGGTTTTCTTTATTGGCTCGGGTGGCGGTTTGGCGTTTGCAAGTGCGGCTTTTAGGTTGTGAGGTTTTTTTAACCACATAGCGCACAAAGTGATTTCACATAGTTCACACAAGTTGTTCTCCATGTTTTCTATGTGGAAAAGAATACTGTGGTACGATGTGACCATCTAACACAGAAGTAGAACAGAGAATTTTAAATAAGAACTGTACGAAGTCTTCAAATTTTAACTTCGGTGCTCGCTCTGCTTAGTGAAAAACAAAAAGTAGAACTTCGTATACGCCTAATTTTAAATATGGAATACGGATTAGCGAAGTCTATCAATAGAACGTAACCTCCTTCGACATTCAGCATTTCTTGTTCGATATTCGATATTCGATATTCGCAGCTATTTACCAAATAGCGCACAAAGTGGCTTTACACAAGCCATATTCTAAGTGTCCTATGTGAAAAACTATTGTGACTACTGTGGTAAAAAAGAAAAAGAAAAATGATAATAGATTGGTTTTCCAAATGGGCAGTTTATCGTCCAGACAAAATAGCAATCAAGGAACAAGAAAGTGAGCGAGTATTCAGCTTTCAAGAACTGAATAATTATGCCAATCAAGCCAGCAATTATTTGAGTACCGAGCACAAGATCACAAAAGGAGATCGAATTGCGGTACTCGCTGAAAATTGCGTGGAATACATCATCTTATTTGCTGCGGCACAGAAAATGGGATTCATTTTAGTGCCACTGAATTATCGTTTGAGTAGTGCTGAAATTAATTATTTACTACAAGATGCTGCGCCTAAATTGTTGCTATCCGAGGAGCAATTTCAAGATAAAGCGATCCAAACCGATTTTTATGAAAATGGTGTTTCCAGCTTTTTGGTGACGGAATTAATGGATCGTATTCAACACCAATCCACTCAGCTCCTTGGCATCACAAATATACAAGTAGACGACCCCATTTTCATCCTCTATACTTCTGGTTCTACGGGTTTCCCGAAAGGTGCGAAATATACCCATAAAATGCTTTTTTGGAACAGTGTCAATACAGCGATCAGCCTGATTGTGAATACAGAGAGTCGCGCCATCAATTGTATGCCACCTTTTCACACGGGCGGCTGGAATGTACTGACTACGCCTTTCCTGCATCATGGTGGCTACACCTGTCTAATGAAGAAATTTGATGCTAAAACTATGCTAGATTTGATAGTAAGCGAGCGTCCAACGATTCTATTTGGTGTGCCAACGATGATGAAAATGATGGCAGACTTACCAGCATTTGAGCAGACCGATTTTTCGAGCATCCTCTATGCAATCGTCGGCGGAGAAGCCATGCCCGTACCCTTAATCGAGAAATGGCACGAAAAAGGCGTATTTATACGGCAAGGTTATGGTATGACCGAAGTGGGACCAAATTTGACTTCTTTGCACCAAGACGATGCGATTCGCAAACGCGGCTCTATTGGCAGACCTAATTTCTATGTGCAAATCAAAATCGTGGATGAAAACGGAGCGATCTGCGAGACGAATCAAGCAGGTGAACTGCTACTGAAAGGCGATGTGGTAACACCTGGTTATTGGAAAAACGAAAGAGCGACCAAAGCAGCGATAAAAGACAATTGGTTTCATACAGGGGACATCGTTCGGCAAGATGAAGCAGGCTACTTGTACGTGGTGGATCGAATCAAAAACATGTATATTTCGGGTGGCGAAAATATCTATCCTGCGGAGGTAGAGCGAGTAATTTTAGGGCATCCACAAATTTCGGAAGTGGCAATTGTTGCAGTAGCTGATGAAAAATGGGGCGAAGTAGGTAAGGCATTTGTTGTCAGGAAAGAGGATGCTTTGAGTACGCAACAGCTAGCAAGCTATTGTCGAGAACATCTAGCGAAGTATAAAATTCCCAAATATTTTGAGTGGGTTACTACACTTCCCAAAAATGACACAGGCAAAATTGATCGGAAGCAATTGAAGCTAAAAGCTCAAAAACTTTGACAAAAATCACCCTATCTACTGACTTATGACTTTCCTCTCCCTATCCAAATCGCATAAGTTTGCTCCAAAATAAATCGAAATGGACAGATTCCTACTAGAAAAATATGATGTTCCCGCCCCACGATATACCAGTTATCCGACTGTTCCGTATTGGCAGAAAACACCACCTACACAAGCAGCGTGGTTAGAGCAAGTGCAATTGAGCTTTGACAAAAATGATGAAATCAGCTTGTATATTCATTTGCCTTTCTGTGAAAAGCTTTGCACCTATTGTGCTTGCAACAAAAAAATCACGAAGCGGCACAAGGTAGAATTACCTTACATAGAAGCCTTGCTGCAAGAGTGGAAAATCTATACCGATGCGCTGCCTAGTCGTCCCAAATTGAAGACCCTACACATCGGTGGCGGGACACCTACTTTTTTCTCCCCCGAAAACCTAAAGAAGTTATTCGGTGGCATTTTTGCTTTTGCAGATGTTGCTCCTAATCACGAATTTAGCTTTGAAGCACACCCCAACAACACAACTCGTGAGCACCTGAAAGTATTGCACCAATTGGGTTTCAATCGCGTGAGTGTTGGGGTACAAGACGTGGACGAAGAGATTCTGTCCCTTATCAATCGACACCAAACCCTAGAAGCAGTAGAGCGTGTGACACAGCAAGCCAGAGCAATTGGCTATCGTTCCGTCAATTTTGATTTAATCTTTGGTCTACCTAAACAGACGAAGCGGCACATCGTCAAGACCATCAAAGCAGTGAAACGCCTTTATCCTGATCGTATCGCTTTTTATAGCTACGCCCATGTACCTTGGAAAAGCAAATGGCAGCAGGCTTACGATCAAAAAGACTTGCCTATGGGCATGCAAAAGCGGGCTTTGTACGAATTGGGAAAAAGACTGTTGGAGCAAATTGGTTATTCCGGAATAGGCATGGATCATTTTGCCTTGAAGAGTGATGAGCTTTGGGCAGCTTCCGAAAACGGGACACTGCATCGTAATTTTATGGGCTACACCAATCGCCATACCGATCTAATGATTGGTTTGGGCGCATCCGCTATCAGTGATAGTTGGACGGCTTTTGCACAAAACGAAAAAAAGGTCAAATTCTACCAAGGCTGTGTGGCAGACGGAGCATTGCCCATTATCAAAGGACATTTACTCAATCGAGAAGATCAAGTTTTGAGACAACATATACTGAACCTGAGTTGTCGCTTTGAAAGCTGCTGGGAAGATCCTGCTTTGTACCATCCTAGTTTGATGGATGCACAAATCAGATGGAAACCGATGGAAGCCGACGGACTGATTGAGTGTTCTTACAAAGGCATCAAAGTATTGCCGATTGGTCGCGCTTTCATTCGTAATATTTGTATGGCGATGGACGCTAGGCTGTGGCAAGGAAAGATGGAAAAGCAGTTGTTTAGCCAATCGGTCTGATCTCTATATTCAGCACTTATGAGCCTACACTCCGTTTGGGATAAAAAAGTGCATTTTTATTCCTTGACATTTCTAAATACAAGCTGTTAGGTGTGCTTTCAAATTTGGCGGCATTGAGCCTGCCAAATTTGATCAAGGTTTTTAAGGACAAAGAAGCGAGAATCGCTTCTTTATCCTTAAAAAACCTTGATTCGCTGAGGAGGTGTCGACCTCCTCCTCAGCGAAAACTTACCCTTAAATTTAGCGGTAAATAATGTGAGCAAAGCTTATCTTTTGTC
>JBCDKV010000553.1:0-3888 GCA_038746215.1 Bacteroidota bacterium
ATGTATTGGCGATTTAATTGGTATTTATACACTTTGTAGATCAAAAAAATTAGAAGATTGATATAGATCGCATACGCCCAATTGCTTTGCCACCAAGGTGGAAGTTTGTGAATTCGGAGCTGCTTGACTTCGGCATCCCAATTTCCAAGCTGTGTAGAAGCTTTGACGTGCAAAATGTAGTGTCCAGCGCTTAAGCTTGCTAGATTGATTTTGTTTTGTCCCTGCAAATTTGTCCAATCGCTTGGTTGGAGTGGTTTAGGCGAAAATCCTCTTTTTTGTAAAGCATATTTGTAATTGATGTATTCGGAGGAAGCATGATCTAAGGTGGTCAATTGGAACTCGACGCCAACTGCTCGATGCGGGATTTTAATTTTCGATTTTTCATTGATGAAGAGATCAATTTCAGAAGATTCTTCGCCCTTGTAATTGTAAGTCGCTTTTGAGAAAACGGCATGATAAGATGTATGACCAATATTATTGGTTTGAGGCAGATATATTGCCCATAATCCTTTTGCATTTGCTGAAAACAGTTGTTGTGTCTCTGGGTGTATAAAGTAGCTATCATGCTGAAAGGTGAAAGAACTGATGTAGGTATTTACAGGAGTGGATATGTTTTTTGTTCGATCAAAGGCGTAAATACCTCGATTGCTCGCTATCCATAGCTGTCCCTTTTGATCTTCTTGTATGGCTAGTACACTAGTTTCGGGCAAGCCCACTTCATTACCATAATGAATGAAATTATTCTGCACTTGGTCTAGTCTAAAAAGTCCTTTGTCTGTACCTAGCCATAAGTTAGCCTGTCGGTCTTCAAAGATCGTTCGGATATCTGTGAATTGTTCTCTCTTTCCTCCTAATTTTTTGGTGTCCAATACTTCATAACTATCCGAAGCGGATGTATATTTCATCAATTTAGTTCGCTCATAGTAGCCTAACATCCAAATGAAACCTGTCTTGCTTGGTATTAATTTTTTAAACATACAGGAGCCTTCCATGTCTTCGCTGCAATCTATTTTTTTAATGGATTGATCCTTAGGATTATATTTCATCAAACCATTGCGCAAACAAGAAATCAAAATATTCCCTTCTTGGTCTCCTGCTATACATTGAGGACTGTGGGGAATGATGGCTAGCTCGTCGCCAAAATATTGTTCAAAAGATATTAATTGCTTGGCGTCTAATTGATAAATCCAAAGACCCGCAGATTTTGTGCCCAACCAAAGTTGATTGTTCTGATCTTTGTAAATGGCTTTAATGTAATTTGCAAATCGGTGCGCTTTTTGATTAGGGATCTTTACAAGGATTTCATGCTGATGCGTATAAGGATTGAAGCGACCCAATACGCCAGGTCTAGTACCGAAATAAAGATCATTTTCGTCAATTAGAAGAGTAAAAAAATCGCCTAGCTGTCCGTTTCCGAAACTATCTTCGGGGTATAACCTAGGCTTTATTTGATTCCACAAGACCTGATACATTTCCCCTGAAATAGTACTGATCCACAAATTACGCTGTTCATCGAACAATAAGTTCCTAGCATCCACTTCGTTTAATTCCTCCAAGCCTCTATCACTAAAATAGTCCCGGTCAAAATCGTCTTTCTGGATGTCGTAGTATAATAGTCCTGACGAGGTACTGATCCATAAATTTCCATCCTTATCTTCTGCTACCTCCATTACTTTTTTGGAGGTCATCAAAGTCCATTCTACTTCTGTTTTAGTATTCAAGTCTTCCGTTTCAGCTCGGAACAGACCATTGGAAGTATTCATCCACAACCTATCTTTACGATCAATGAGTAGGTACTTGATTCGTATTCTGCTAATCCCATTTGCTTGTGCTTCCGTCCAAGGTAATGCTATAGATCGAGTCGTACCCGTTTGAGGATCAACTCCTAATAACTCTGTATTGGTGGTTCCCAGCCATAATTGACCAGATTCCGCTATAGTAATTGCCGAAATATAGGGTGCTGCTTTATGGTAGGATAGCGGAACGTATTCTATTTTTTGCGTTCTCTGATCGACTTTGCCCAATCCTTTAGCAGAGGAAACCCAAATTTGCCCTTCTTGATCTTCCACTACTTCTAAAATGGACGTAAATCTCTTACTTTCATCGGCATTCACAAAGTCAATGAACGTCCCAGATGATCGATCCAATAGTTTTAAGCCTCCTTGAAGCGTCCCTACCCAAATATTGTGTTGGCTATCTTCAAATACTTCTACTACTCGCTCTGCACGGATACTATGTGATACCTCCATGCCATTTGGAAACTGATAAAATTCGTGTCCATCAAATCGACACAATCCGCCTCTACCTGACACCCAAATGTAGCCTTCATAGTCTTGTATCATTTCGGTGATTGCATCTACAAATAGTCTATCTTCTGCTCCGTATTTTCTTAGTACATTTTCTCTAAACAAGTCTTGAACTTGTGCTATAGCAGTAGCCTGAAATCCTATCAAGCTTAAAATAGTCAGGATGACAAAGCAAATCAACTTGGTAAAGTGATATTTTAGAAAAATTGCGTGAATCATTAATTACTCTTTCTCTTTCCTTTGGCAGAACGATTTTGAGCTAAGTTACGTATGTGATTCCCAATTTTTACTCATGTAATTGTAAATTTAGGTCATCTTAAAAGTTAAAGGAGGGGAGTCTAAATGCTCTCAATGAAAAAGTCGTTACCCTCACATGCAGAGCAAGAATTAGCATACAAAAAAGGAGACGTCACGAACATGGTGTTAGAAATCAGCAAGAGTAGACTACTGGACATTAGGGTAGAATAAACCACTAAGGCACTAAGGAAGCTAAGATAGGTTAGTGAAAATCAGGTCATAACAGCTATGTGCTACATCTATCAACACCCCACAAATATTTACACATTCAAAAATCCCGATAGGGATGAGATGTGGGTAGAAAAAATGCCAAAAATGTTATCAAGTGCCGTAGGTACGCACTATGACAGTGTTACAGTTCGTACCTACGGCACTTAGATCAGGTAAATTTGGACAGTTCTACCCATAGTTCGCCTCTACGAGGCTTTAGGATTAAAGGTTTTGGACTTGTGGGGTGTCAGTAGATGTGCTACATACTTGTAAAAGTTTGCAAAAAAAACAAGACTTTCAAAATAAGTAGCGCATAAACAATTGATTATTAAACACATAGGCACAATAGGGACACATAGTTTTTTTGTAAAAAAAATCTACTCCTCTTATGTATTCTATGTTTCTATGTGTTTTAAAAAAGTACGTGTTTTGCTTTGCAGCTTCGCTGCTATAAGTTTCTATGTGACTGTGTGTTAAAAATGCGAATAACGACTGTATAAATCTCATTTTCCTTGACATTTATCTCAGATATAATTCAGGTCAATATCCGCAAATTTAGCAACAAGTATGCTCAGTAATTGAATACGTACCCCAAAAACAAAACTGAAACGCTTGCGGTCAGTACACTTTACACCCGCATTTCAAAAATGTCCAGTAGTGCATAGTACATAGAAACACATAGCTGTTGTAGCTTGATTTTTAGCGAATTATCTTATTTTTCTTAGCTCGACTTACAATACTGGACAAAACACAAATTTGAAACACTAAGCACGCTTAGAAACACTAAGAAAAGCAGCTAGTGTAGCTATAGAATCCGCTTCCCTTTTATTCTATAATCTAAAATGTCCAGTAGTTGTGTTGTTTAATATGCTTAAGATCAACGCATTGCAGTCTAGTAAATCAACAATTTAAACAGATAAACAAGTATATTAATTTGCATAGATTTATCCCGTTTACGGTGTACTTGGTCCAAGTAATCAATGCTTCCCTTCAATAAAACCCCTCTTTTTTTCAATCAACCTCCTTTTCTAGTAAATTCCAAGCTTAATTGAACAAAATCCTTGCTTCATTGAAT
>JBCDKV010000554.1:0-3886 GCA_038746215.1 Bacteroidota bacterium
AAACAATCCATAAATCATGCCAATAATCTCTTTTCCACTAAAACTACAAATAAGAACGTGATTAGAGTGTTATTTAGGATTTAAACAACTGATAATGAATGACTTAAAAAAGTAACAAATCTAGTGAAATTTTGTGTTTCCGTCCAGAGAATTTTATCGAGTATCTCAACTCATTTAGGCTTCCGCTTCCACCACCACAATCTTCTCAATGCGATCGCCTTGCCGAATATCATCAATAACGTCTAAACCTTCGTAGACCTTGCCGAAACAAGTATGATTTCTGTCTAAATGTGCGGTGTTGTTTCTACTGTGACAAATAAAGAACTGTGAACCGCCCGTATTGCGTCCTGCGTGTGCCATGGAAAGGACACCTCGGTCGTGGTACTGGTTGTCGCCCTCCAATTCGCAATCAATAGTGTAACCTGGTCCACCCGTTCCTGGTCTGCCTGATGCGCCTGCTCTAGTATTTGGACAACCGCCTTGGATAACAAAATCAGGGATTACGCGATGAAACGTCAAGCCATCGTAGTAACCGTCTTTAGCTAAATCCGTAAAATTTTTCACGGCAATGGGAGCATCTGCTTCGTAAAATGCAACTTTCATCATCCCTTTTTCCGTATGTATTTCCGCTATCATTGAATTAATTTTAGTGGTTCATTTGGACATCTCGGTTTGGCAGTAGTGATGGGATTGGTGCGCTGCCATAGCATTAACTATTGATGACTAAGAACCATTTTGATAAAAAGACTGCAAAGGAAAGAAGAAAAAAGGAATTTTGGTAGGTTTATTTGTTCGCTTGATAGGATACTCTTAAAATTGATACAGTCGTGTATTAAGTTTTTAGTAATGCTTGAAATAAGCCTTGGTCAATCCCTTGAGATCGCGCAACAAGTATGCCTGAAGGTTTTTTATGGACGGAAACACAAATTTTTTTAGAAAAATTTGTGTTTCCGTCCGAAGAGACTAATTGAGCATACTTGTTGCGCGATTTTCTTACAGTGACTCAGACTGGTTTCAAGTAAAAAGTTAAGGAAAATCAGACTTCGTACAGTCCTAAAATTTATATAATGATGATTTTTCCCACTAGACTATGGAAAGCATACGAACCTAATGCTATTAAAACGAATCTTTACCTGCAGTAGGTACTACAATGATCTATTGCCTAAATTCGGTATAAAACTAAGCATATGCACATCAAAATTTTTCTGCTCACCTTATTTATCAGCATTGGTAACAATGTGTTTACGCAACAACCACCCAAAAACCAACTCTTCCTACAACACCTCAAACGCCTGCGCCAAATCTTCGATCAAATAATCTGCATCTTCTAGTCCAATGTAGAATCGGAAGAGGGTGAAAGGAATGGGCGACGAATCCCTGCCTGGTATATTGTGAAAAGCAGCGGAAGGCAACACCAAAGACTCGTGTCCACCCCACGAAGCTGCCATGATGAAGCGTTGGAGGCGATGAAAAACGGCATCTGCTTGTTCCAAAGTATCTAAGTCTAAATGGATAGAGAAAAGCCCACCCGCACCTTTCATTTGTTGCTGAGCGAGTTCGTATTGTGCAAAAGAAGGATGAAAAGGATAAAGAATTTGTTTCACTTTGGGATGCTTTTCTAGAAATGCCATGATCTTCATGGTACTAGTCTGGCTACGCTCCATTCGGATGGGTAAAGTACGCAGTCCACGGATGACCAAGCTGGCATCGTGAGGAGAAATGATCGCGCCTAAGATCATGTATTCACAGGAAAATATTTTTTGAATCATAGCTTTGGAAGCACAAACCGCACCTGCCATCACATCGCTGTGTCCATTGAGATATTTCGTGACCGCATGTACGCTGATATCAATCCCAAAATCCAGTGGACGCTGGTAAAGTGGGCTAGCGTAGCTGTTATCAATACAACTAATCAAGCCATGCTTTTTCGCCAATTTTGCGCAAGCAGCGAGGTCTTGCAACTCAAAGGTCAGTGAATTGGGACTTTCCAACAGCAGCAGCTTGGTATTGGGCTGTATCGCCGCTTCGATCTGGGCAACCTCTCGCGCATCGACGTAGGTAGTGGTCACACCAAATCGCGCTAGAAAATTATCCAACAACTTAGCCGTCCAAGCATAAGGTTTTTGAACCGTGATGATATGGTCGCCCGCCGCTACATTAGCAACGACCGCTGCCGCCACCGCCGCACTACCGCTTCCAAAGACCAGCGCATCTTCCGCTCCTTCCAATGCCGCGAGTTTTTTTCGCAAAATATCTACCGTCGGATTGTTGCCTCTGGTGTAGATGTGATGATCGAGTTCATTGCTGATCATCTGCCGAAATTTGGGCAAATTATCAAACTTAAAATTCGCCGATTGCACAACGGGCGGCACGACTGCATTAAAGTAGTTTTCGCGTTTTTCAGCATAATGAAAGATGATGTCGTTGATGTCCATAAAGCGATTGGTGTGAGAAATGAAAATCTAAAATGAAAATTCAAAATCTAAAATGAAAATGGAAATCTAAAATGAAAATTAGGTTTGTATGAGGTTTTGAGCCATCCTTGAAATAAATCTTAGTCAAGCTCTTGAGCATACTTGTTGCGCGATTTTAAGAACTTTCCCAGAGCTTATTTTGAGTATTGCTTCAGACTTCGTACAGCCCCAGAAAATCATCAAAAACAATATCATTCCTATCCAAAGGGACTTTAAATTCAACTTTACAAAAGTAGTAACTCGCCAAACTACTCGCAACTTTCGCAAAGTAGCAATACCTTAGGGATTGTTGTTATAATACCTAAGCAACCTAAAAAGTCCTACCTTTGTTTATTGAAAAAAAGTTGAGCATATGACATTAGAAACGGTCAAATACAATATTCTTCAGTTGAAGTTGGAAGAGCAAGCAGAATTAATGCATTTTCTAGTGGACTGGTTTGCAATTGCGGATTCTTCCAAGCGTAGGGAGCAAAGTTTGATCCATAAAATTAAGTATGGTGGACCACCCTCCGATTTGTATGAAAAACACGATGAATTGCTATCCAAATCAGTGAACGGGGTGCTGACGGTATTAGAAAATGAGACCTTACAACAGTTAGTTCCTATCTTTGACCGATGGGCAGTTGAACGGACAAAATTAATTATTGAATTGGCTAATTTGTGGGAAATCACGCCACTAGCAGTGATGAAGCAATTAGGGATAGCCCCATCATCCACGATCTATGAGTAGAATTTATATACCTAAATCAATTCGAGACGAAGTAGAAAGGCTATCAAAAGGTTGTTGCGAATATTGCAAGTACCTGCAAATGTTTTCTCCTAGCAAGTTTGTAAATGAACATATTATTCCATTAGCACTTGGTGGTACCAATGAGCTAATGACTTTAGCAAAAGCCTGTGCTGCGTGTAACAGTTCTAAGTACATCGCTATAACCGCCTTTGATCTTGTAACTCAAGAAAGTGTTTCTCTATTTCATCCTCGCCAGCAGGATTGGAATGATCATTTTAAATGGTCAGAGGATTTGCTCTACATGGAAGGAATAACTCCTACTGGTAGGGTGACAATCATTCGGTTAAAAACGAATCGGCAAGAATTGGTTAATCTCAGGAAGGCTTTAATTGGTTGGGGACATCCTCCTGAGTAAAGGAAGTGATATTCTTTCGTAGGCAGACTGCCAAAACCCACAAACTTGCACAAAACGAATATATTCTTTACCTTTCACGCTCCACCAAACAGTAACGATATGTCAGGAACAGCCAAATCAGTCGATCTTGCGTCAGCGGAACAAATTGCGGCTACCCCCGTAAAGTTGGACAAGATCGGTAAAAAAGGGTTAACTTGTGCGGAGCAAAAAAACATTCAAATGAACATACTGCACAAGATACAGCATATTTTTATACGCCAAGAAAAG
>JBCDKV010000555.1:0-3882 GCA_038746215.1 Bacteroidota bacterium
ATATTTACCTAAAGGATCGCTCGTTCATCTCGATAAAGTCACTATTATTTTCTTTGTCAGAACCATAAACTACTGATTTACAGTTCAATCCTGCTCCAAACAAGCTCTAAGACTCAGTAAAGCGTTTGAGATCGCTCAACAAGTATGCCCAAAGGTTTTTTATGGACGGAAACACAAATTTTAACTTATTTTTTAGAGAAAAATAAGTTAAAATTTGTGTTTCCGTCCGAAGAGAATTACAGAGCATACTTGTTGCTCAATTTGCGGATATTGACCTAAACCATATCTGAGTCAAATGTCAAGAAAAATGAGATCTGTACAGTCGTTATTCGCATAAATAGCAAATTATATCATTTTGATAACTCAAAGCTCGGTCGGGGACGCTTAATCAACTTTTGGTAAGCACTGACCAGTTCTTCCGCGATCTCCAAATTATCGAATTCTTGCTCAATGAGTTGGCGCGCTTGCCTACCGACTTGCGCCAATTTATCTTGATGCTCCAAACAGGTTTCAATGCAAGATAGAAAGGCTTTCGGACTATCGGCTACCATGATTTCTTTGCCGTTACTAGCTGCAATGCCCTCTAGTCCAAGATTGGTGGTCACGACCACTTTCCCAAGTGCCATGCCTTCCAAAATTTTGACGCGAATCCCACTACCTGATTGCAGCGGTACGATCATGATAGAATGTTGATTGATGAAGTCTTTGGCGTCTGCTACTTCGCCATGTACAAGGACTCCGTTTTCCTTCAAATCCAAGATTGATTTAGGTGCGTGACGCCCTGCAATGTGTAGGGTAAGTTTTGGATGTTTTTGGTGTAAAGCTTTCCAGACGTGTTCCAAAAACCAAGTCAAACCCTCCTGATTGGGAATCCAGTCCAAAGAACCAATAAAAGAAATGGAAGGATACTGCTCAAAGCTGCGGTAATCGGGTTGGTATTTTCTTTTGTTCACCCCGACGGGCGTGACGATAGCTTTGCCTTTATAGCCCAAGGCGCGATAAAGTTCCAGATCACGCTTGGTAATGGCAACCAATAAATCGTAATCTTTTAATCGTTCCACCTCGTATTTCTTAAGCTTATTCGTCAGGTATTTTAAATAAAGTTTTACAGGCAAAAAGCGGCTATTTTCGGCGACGCGTTCCCAAATCTCGTGCTCGATATTGTGCGCTCGCATCACGATAGGGGCGTTGCTATGTTGCCTAATGGTGGAAATATATGGTGCTAAGTAGAGCGTTTCTAGCTGAATGACATCAAATTTTTCGGTTTTTAGTAACTGAATCAAAACATTTTTGAAGTTGTTGGAAATAAAGCGGGAGACGTGGTAGGAAGTAGAACTGAACAGATTCAGAAAAGCGTCTTTCACTTTCAAGCGATTGTCTACTTTTACGGTGTGGATATTTTTGTAATGGTTATAGCTTTTCGGCAATTCAGACAAATCAAAATAGTGCTTGGTCGTATTCATGGAAAGTAGCGTCACTTCACAGCCCAGTTCTCGCATGGCACTACTCAAATAAGTTACCGCTAGGGATTCGCCATCTTTCAGTGGATAGGGAAATTTTTTACAAAGTTGAAGCAATCGCATATAGCAAAATTATTGACGATTCAATTGAATGGACGTTTGCGTAACCAGCGTTTGAGTAGGTGTCTAGTGGTCTATACCTCATCCTTGTCAATTGTCGTGAGACGAACGCATTCACTAAAAGTTTAAGCCTAACTAAATTAAACACTCACCATCTTTCTGAATGCGACTGATGCGAAAGCAAAAATAGTTTTTTTTGATGTTTGAGGGTAAACAAGAGCAGAGAAATAATAAAATTTCAGCGATCTGCAATAGGTTATTCAGATCACTTTGACAGGAAATGATATGAATAGTAAGCACATATTGTTTGTATTATCGGCTGATTACCATTTGCTTAGTAGGTAGGGCTTTACGATCAAATACAATTGTGTAGAGGTATATTCCTGAACTTAAAGAGTCTGCATCAATAGTAGTTTTTCCTGATCCTGTATGATTTATTTCTTGTTGTTTTACTAGTTTACCGCTCAGATCAGTAATCAGTAAACTCGCATTCTTAGTAGTTGAAGGAATAAAGTATTGTATTATGGTATTGGTGCTAAAAGGATTAGGCTGATTTTGTAATATATATGCTTCTTGATCTTGCTCCAAACTTCTTTCTTCAATTTGTAGCAAAGCTTCCAATCGCTCTATTCTACTCAATAACACTTCATTTTTGGCTTTTTCTGACTCAAAAAGCTCGTGCTGCTCTTGTATAGCATGAATTAATACAGGGACGAGTTCAACGTAATTCATACCCAAGATTTCTACTTTTTCCTTTTTTACCAAACCATCTACTATGTCAATATCGTGTGTTTTCACAATCTCTGGAACAACTTCAAGTACTTCCTGCGCAATTAAACCTAGATGCTCATTGTGGTCTTTAGTCTCGAAATTATATTTGAATTGGACAGGTTCTAATTGTAAAATTTCTTGCAGTCCGTATCTCAAATTTTTGATACCTTGTTTTACGTTTTTATCTGAAAAATTGACGAAATCGACTGCTACTACATCGTCCCAATTTTCACCTGCTGTATTATTACCCAAGTCGAATCCAGTAGAAGTTAGAGGAATAATATCATTTTCGAGTCCTAAATTCTCGTTACCCAACTCAGAAATAGTTAAATTTCCGTTGAAGAAAATTTCATTAGGTCTGATTTCAGTAGTTATACCAAAATCTTCTGCGAAAAAGCCTTCTGTATCAAATCCCGAAAAGGTAAAAGTCCCTCCTATACTCGCTCTAGATACACCATATGTGCCATAAGTTGTAGTCTCAAATCCAAACATGGGTCCAATTACAATATTGTTGGAGTTGATTCTAACTAGGTCTTGAGTATTGGCTTTCTCATTAGAGAATCCAATCAGAAGTAATATGAATAAAGTAATATTTTTCATAGTCAGTCATTTGTATGCAAAAAATAATTAAGATGCCTGCTACCAAATACACAAAAAATGTGTGAAATCAAAATCTAATGCCATATAGATTTTACCTGAAACTGATTCATTGAATTAGCCACGCTGCCAAACATCCACCTGCTGAAACGGAATTTCAATCTCATTCACTCGGAATTTAGCATCAATGGCAAAGCGCAAATCGCTCTTGATGTCTTCAATTTGTCGGAAAGCTTGCGACCAAATGTGGAGCTCAAAATCAAGGGAGGAAGCACCGAAATCGACGAAGCGCACGAAAGGATCGGGATACTTCATCACATAGTTATTTTCTTGGGCAGTTTCTAGAAGTAGTGTTTTCACCAGTTGGGTATCCGAGCCGTAGGCAACGCCCACTTTCACGACAAATCGTGCTTTGTTATCGAAGTGACTCCAATTGATGACCTTGTCGTTGACTAGCATCGAATTGGGGACGAGAATAGAGATATTTTGTAAGGTTTCTACTCTAGACACCCGCAATCCAATTTTACGTACCGTCCCAATCAAGCCATCTTCTACTTGCACAATATCGCCCACTTCTACTGTGCGCTCCAAAAGTAAGATGATACCCGAAGCCCAATCATTGAAAGTCTGTTGCAGCCCAAGTCCAACGCCCACTAAGAGCGCAGCAACTGCTCCCCAAACCACCGTGAGTTGTAGTCCCAAACTATTCAGGGCAGCAATACACGCTAAGAAGAAAATGAAGTAACGAATGAGTTGATTGACAGCGTATTGGTCGCCAATATTGACGCCTCTTGCGCGATAGTAATTGAGGAGTGCCAGTCGAGTAATCATCCAAGAAAAAAAGCGAGCGGCAAAAAAGATGACAAAGATCATGGCGATCTTGGAAAATGTCACCGTGACTTTTTTATCGTCTTGTCCTAGCGAGAAATCTGGA
>JBCDKV010000556.1:0-3881 GCA_038746215.1 Bacteroidota bacterium
CTATCTTCCTGTAAACCAGTATTTTCCGAACCTGACTTTGAAAATAATCGCTCGTTTATCTCGATAAAGTCGCTATTATTTTCTTCGCCAGAACCGTAAACTACTGATTTACAGTTCGATCCTGCTCCAAACAAGCTCTAAAGGATACCCATTAAAATAAAAGAGTATGAAATACTCGCTATTTATTTTTGTTGCTTTACTTGGATTCTCCTCTTGTGAGGAGCAGACGCATCGTATGTTGGCTTACGACGTACATGGTATAGACGTATCTCATTATCAATCGGATATCGATTGGGAAAAAATTGCTGAGCAGTCTGTTCATTTTGCTTACATGAAGGCAACCGAAGGAAAAACCCACGTAGATTCGCGTTATCACATCAATTGGGAAGAAAGTAAAGCGGCGGGTATCAAAAGAGGAGCATACCACTTCTTTCGTCCTGCTACACCCTCATTGGAACAAGCAAATAATTTTATTGAAGCAGTAGCATTACAAGCTGGAGATTTGCCACCAGTCTTGGATGTGGAAGTCTTGGATGGAATGTCTAAAATCGAATTGATTATTGCGCTGAGGCTATGGCTGAAACACGTCGAATTACACTACGGCGTGAGACCAGTTCTTTATACCTATCAAAAATTTTACAATAAATATTTAGCGGGACATTTTGATGAATATCCCATTTGGATTGCTCGCTACAACAGCCGAAGACCTATGCTAGCAGACCGAACGAACTGGCACTTCTGGCAATACGGACAAAAAGGACGTTTGGAAGGCATCAATGGTGATGTAGATTTCAATATCTTTCAAGGCTCTATGCAGGAGCTAGAGGAACTTTGTATTCCTGCTTTTGCGGATGCTCAGCAGCAGCAATTAGCAGGAATCTTACATTGATTTGGTTAAACCATTTCCAATTGCCGCTTGCTTACATCGTTCAGCATGATTAGATCGGCAACAGCCTTAATCCACTTAGGATTATCGTTCAAGCTAGGCACTAAGTCTACGTGTTCGCCTCCCATCTCCTCGAATTCTTCCTGATATTCCGTTTTAATTTCGATGATCGTTTCCAAACAATCAGCAACGAAAGCTGGACTGAACACCAGTAAGCGTTTTGCGCCCTTCTCTGCTTGCTCCTCTATAATGGTGCTGGTGTAAGGTTTTGCCCACTCCTCTGGTCCAAGTCGGCTCTGGAAGCAAGTCGTATATTGATCCCTCTGCAAACCTAGTTTTTCTACCAATGCCCTTGTGGTAGCATGGCATTGCGCGGAATAGCAAAACTGATTACGTATAGATATGGTCTTACAGCAATTTTTCCCTCTTTTGCAGTGGTTGTTACGATCTGCTTTTTTGAGTTGACGTGAAGGCAGACCATGGTAGCTGAATAAAATATGATCGTAGGAATCTAAATCAAATTGCCTAGCATTTTCGGCAAAAATCTCGATCATTGGTTCGTAGTCGTAGTAGGAATTGATGAAGCGCACATTTGGAATGCTCTCCTCCTTGCGCAACAAACGCATGACCTCGTCGTGTACAGAACCCGTAGTTGCAGAAGCATACTGTGGAAACATCGGGAAGACAATGATTTCAGCTACATTCGCCTCAACTAATTTTTTTAAAGAACTTTCAACCGATGGTCTTTGGTAACGCATCGCCAATTCGACGATATACGCATCGCCGAGCTGTTCTTGTACGCCTGCTGCCACAACCTCACCGTAATATTTAAGCGGCGAGCCATTTTCTGTCCACAATTCTTTGTACAATTTGGAAGAGCTACCCGAACGAAAAGGAGCAATGATGCCACGCACCAATATATTTCTAGCCAGCCAAGGGTAGTCAATCACTCTTCTATCCAATAGAAATTCCTTCAAGTAACGTCTGACATCTCCACGACTGGGAGAATCTGGTGTTCCTAGATTAACTAGCAGTACGCCCGTTTTTCCAAATAAAGCCATGTAAAGAAATAATTTGATATTGTTTTTTCATTCCTCAAGCTACGATAAGAAATTCTGCTGACTAGTCAGATCAGAAATACTTCGTATAACTTAGGCTAGTAAATCCTAACTATCTAATTGTGCGATTTGAGCAAGCCGAATTGAAAAGTAGAACTTATTTGAATAGTGAAGGTTGAGCGAAAAGACTAAAAAAAGTCATATATTGGATACATATGACTTTTCTGTGTTGGAGTGAGAGCCGAATAGATTTTTTATTATGATAAGTACCCACGACTGGAGTCGAACCAGCACGTCCTAATCGGACACAAGGCCCTCAACCTTGCACGTCTACCAATTCCGTCACGTGGGTATTTACGAACGGATTGCAAAATTAGAAAAAGCTGATGACTTAGCCTAATTCTGCCAAATCAAATTGCAGCTTAGCTAAATTATTATAAGGGCCATTTTCTCGCATGGAAAGTTCTAGGTGTGTTCCCGCTTCAACAATTTCACCATCTTCTAATACATAGATTTTATCGACATCTCGAATCGTGGAGAGCCGATGTGCGATGATGATAGAAGTCCGACCTTCCATCAAGACATTTAGAGCATCTTGCACCACCTTTTCGGATTCGGCATCCAAAGAAGAAGTGGCTTCATCCAATAAGAGGATAGCAGGATCTTTTAAGATGGCTCTAGCAATGGCAACCCTTTGCCGTTGTCCACCTGAAAGTTTGATACCACGTTCACCCACAATAGTCTCAAATCCTTCGGGGAAAGACATAATGAAATTGTACGCATTGGCTTTTTTAGCGGCTTCCATAATTGCTTCTTGGCTAGCATCAGGTCTACCATAGGCAATATTTTCTCCTATCGTGCCGCCAAATAAGATAACTTCCTGCGGAACGACTGCTATATTCTGCCGCAAACTGGAAGTATCGTAGTTTTGAATATCCACATCATCTACTCGAATGACGCCTTTATTGATGTCATAAAATTTGAGCAGTAATTGTAGGGTGGTAGATTTCCCAGAACCACTGGCACCGACAAGTGCTACCTTCTGCCCGATGGGTACTTCAAAGTTGATACCTTTAAGCACTGGCATATCCGTGCGAGTAGGGTAGCTGAAGTGTACGTTTTCGTAGGTGATTTTTCCCTGCAAGGGTAGTGGTTTAATGGTTGTTTGCTGCTCCAAATCAATTTCTACTTCCTCGTTCAAGATTTCGCGGATGCGTTCGGTCGCACCCATCGCGGCGATGATTTCTGTGTAGAAATTTCCCAAGCTACCAACGCTGCCACCGATAAAAATCATGTACATTAAAAACTCTACTAGTCGCCCGACGGTCATTGTCCCATTTTCGACCATGCTAGCACCTTGCCATAAAATAAAGAAAATCGAACCAAATAGCAGCACAATCACCACAAAAGCGAACAATGCTCTGGCTCGAGCATATTTCAAGGCAACGACTACCATTTTATCTATGCCCGTTCGGTATTTATTGAGTTCAAAAAATTCGTTGGTAAATATTTTGACGGCTTGTATGGATTGAATAGATTCTCCTAAAATGGAGTTGGAGGCAGCAAGTTCTTCTTGTCTTTGTTTGGAAAGTTTACGAATGTAGCGTCCAAAAATCATGGCGGCGATAATGACCGCAGGGAAAATAGCAAGCATAATCAGGGCGAGTTCTTTGGAACGAATCAGTAGCAGAACAACGCTGACGATCAGGGTGAAAGCTTGACGAACGAACTCCGCTAGAGTAGTAGAAAACATGCTGTACAGCTTCCCAACATCGGCAGAAATTCGACTAATCAAGTCACCCGATTTATTTTCTTCAAAAAAGACAGTGGGTAGTCCGATGAGTTTGGTGTACACCGCTTTTCTGACATCTGCCACTCCTTTTTCACTAGCTACGGCAAATAAAAGGACTCGGAAATAGGAGGTAATACCCTGAAAA
>JBCDKV010000557.1:0-3879 GCA_038746215.1 Bacteroidota bacterium
CAACATCAAGTGGAAGTAGACATTCATGCGTGTCCTTATCATCCGTTTTTCCTCCATCGGCGATATTGTTTTGACAACGCCCGTGGTACGTTGCTTAAAGCTACAGCGAGCGGCAGAGATTCACTATCTGACCAAGCAGAATTATGCCGCTATGCTACGCACTAATCCTTACATTGATCGGGTCTGGACGATTGAAAAAAGGGTAAGTGAGGTGTTATCGGACTTGAAGCAAGTTCGCTTTGATTATATTATTGATTTGCACCGAAATATTAGAAGTGTGCAAGTCAAATGGGCATTGCGGGTGAAGTCGTATAGTTTCGATAAGATCAACTGGCAGAAATGGCTACTAGTACGCTTTAAAATCAATCGCCTACCCAGTATTCACATCGTAGATCGCTATATGGCGACCTTGGATACTTTGGGGGTGAAAAATGACGATGAAGGCTTAGATTATTTCATACCCGAAAAAGATAGTTTCTCGCACCTAGCAATTCGATTGAATCTGCCTCACGATTTTGTCGCTTTTGCTATCGGAGCAGCTCATGCAACCAAGCGTCTGCCCACTTCGAAGATCATAGAGATTTGTCAGCAAATTCATCAGCCAATCTTACTCCTGGGCGGACCAGCAGAAAAGGAAACGGGACTAGAAATTGCTGATTGCGCTGGCTCACACGTCATTAATACCTGCGGACAACTCAATCTCAATCAATCCGCTGCCGTGGTTCGACAAGCACGAAAAGTAATTACGCACGATACAGGTATGATGCACATTGCTGCCGCTTTCCACAAAACAATCGTCTCGGTTTGGGGCAATACTACGCCCGAATTTGGCATGTATCCTTACTATGGCACCCAAGAAAATCGAAATAATAGTGCAGAGGTGAATGGCTTATCTTGCCGTCCTTGTTCCAAGATTGGTTTTGGACAATGTCCGAAGGGACACTTTAATTGCATGGAAGCCCAACAAGTCGAAGCGATTGTGAAATTACTGGAGATTTGAGTAGATTCAAGAAACACATCGAGGGTAATCAGGATACTATGTTTAAGACTTCTCCTTAATTTCCTTTAAAAGCCGCTGTCATCTGGAACTCAGGAATCAATACCTTGAATTGTTCTTCGGTATCTAAATCAATCATGGTATAGTAGCCGTACATCTTTCCCATGTCGGTAGGCAATTCGCACCAAGATTGGTATTGATGAATATCGTTGGGTTTGAAGACGGGTTGTTTACCAATGACCCCTGGTCCTTCCACTTCTTGTAGCAACCCAATACCATCTATGATGAACCAATGACGTCGCAGCAATTGTACAACTCGCAATCCCATGTTTTGGATGGTGACGGTGTAGGAGAACATGTACTTGAATCGGCTGGGAGCAGAGTGTTCAGGACGATAAAAAGTCTCCACACTGATTTTTATATCTTTCGTAATGAGCGTATCCATTTACTTCGTCTTTTTCGCTAAAAAATCACGGGTCAATTGCTCAGCTTGTTGCAAGGTTTCTGACAGCACATCGTTGACTAGCACCGCATCGAAATCATTTTGATAGAGCAATTCTTCCTTGGCTTTTTGAATGCGTGTCCCAAAGCTGTGTTCATCTTCGGTGCGTCTTGCTTCCAAGCGATCTACAAGGGCTTGAAAAGAAGGCGGCTTGATGAAAATAGCGAGTGTCTCATTTGGAAAAGCTGCCTTGATATTTTTAGCGCCTTTCACATCTATATCAAACACGACACACTTACCTGAGTTCCACAGCCGTTCTACTTCCGAGCGCAAAGTTCCGTAATACCGACCTTCGTACACCTCTTCCCACTCCAAAAAATCACTCGCCTCAATTTTTGCCTTGAAAGCTTCCGCAGATATAAAATAGTAGTCTTCTTCATCTACTTCGTTTTCCCTTTTCGGACGATTAGTAGCAGAAATCGAAAAAGCCAACTGATCGAAAGTTTGTAACAAATGGCGAACAATAGTGGTTTTGCCTGCCCCCGATGGCGCTGTAAAAATTAGTAATTTGTTCATGTATTCGTGATAAATGATAATTGAAAGTAGGTGGATTTAAATAAGCGTCACAATTTAAGCGAGCTATTTTTTGAGCTAAAAGTGCTTCAAAATCGTTGCATAGCCGTAGCTACGGAACTATTTTTAAGTGTTTTTAGATAAATTCAATTGAATTTACCGCAAAGCGGATGGGATGCAGAGCCGTTTAAAAGTGTCGATTATTTGAGTCCACCTACTTACACTATAGCTTTTTTACACAAAGAAAGTAACAGATTATAAAAAAGTCATGCTTTTATCTCCCTGAATCTTAACTTTTTCTATTTTGCTTTGTGGAAAACTCCATTTTCTAAAGCAATTTTCACAAAATGCTGTGGAGAGAATGCTGTTAATATTTTCGGCAGATTTCGTTTTTAATCTTAATTTTGATGCTTAAGGGGAACTTGTAAAAAATAACTTAACTCTAACCACTATACAATCCAGCGACCTTTCAGTTTAAGTATTTCACCAAAGCAAATCACCAAAGCAAAAGAATAAACGTATCTTATGTCCGAATCGAATCAGCCAGAAAAAAAACTCAACAAAAACATGCGCAGCGTGAGTCGTCGTAACGAGGACTTAAGCCACTTTGTGTATGGGAAACTACCACCGCAAGCCCCAAAGTTGGAAGAAGCCATTCTGGGTGCGATCATGCTGGATAAAGATGCACTGCCGATTGTGTTGGATATTTTGCAGCACGAAAGTTTCTACAAGCCAGCTCACCAGAAGATTTACAAGGTGATGATGGATTTGTTCGAGCAATCGCAGCCCATCGACATGCTCACAGTTTCGGAAGGGTTAAAAAAAGCAGGCGATTTGGAAGAGGCAGGCGGGCCATACTACCTCGCAGAATTGACGGGACGGGTGGCTTCGGCGGCGAACATAGAATACCACGCCAGAATTGTAGCACAAAAGCACATCCAACGTGAACTGATTCGCGTATCGACACAGACCATCAAAAATGCCTACGAGGATACGACCGATGTATTTGACTTATTGGACAGCGCAGAAAAAGGACTGTTCGACATCACCCAAAACAACCTCAGCCGCAGCTACGAAAGTATGGGTTCGCTGACCAGTAAGGTACTGAAAGCCATGGAAGCCCTTAAAAATAAAGAGGACGGCTTGACGGGTGTACCCACGGGTTTTACGGATATAGACCGCTTGACTTCGGGTTTGCAGCCGTCAGATTTGATTATCATTGCGGCGCGGCCGGGGATGGGAAAATGTTTGGGCAAAGGTACTAAAGTGCTGATGTATGATGGTAGCTTGAAAAAAGTGGAAAACATTCGAGTGGGAGATTTGCTGATGGGAGTAGATAATAGTCCCCGCAAAGTCCTATCGCTTGGTCGGGGAAGGGAACAAATGTACTGGATTCGGCAAAATAAAGGTATTGATTACAGGGTGAACGAAAGCCACATCCTTTCGCTGAAACGCAGCAGAAACGAAGGTCCACATCAGCAAGGCGATGTATTAAATATAGACGTGCTAGCCTATGCCAATGCTAGCCCAAAATTCCGCTCCAACTACAAAGGCTACAAGATCGCCGTTGATTTTCCTGCTCAATCACTGTCTTTGCCACCTTATTTTTTGGGCGTCTGGCTGGGAGATGGCTGTACGACTAAAAATGAGATTGCGAGTCAAGATGAAGAAATTGTTAGCTACTTGCAAGCATATGCCGATGAACTTCAATTGACATTAAAGAAATATCATAACAATCCAGCAAAGTGTCCCACCTATCGCATCAGCAGAGGACGTACTCAGCAAGGCTTCTCCATCAGGGGTGCTTTGAACGAACTGGGCGTGCTAGGCAATAAGCATATCCCAAAGCAGTACCTTATCAATAGCG
>JBCDKV010000558.1:0-3872 GCA_038746215.1 Bacteroidota bacterium
CGAACCTGACTTTGAAAATAATCGCTCGTTTATCTCGATAAAGTCACTATTATTTTCTTCGTCAGAACCGCAAACTATTGATTTACAGTTCAATCCTACTCCAAACAAGCTCTAATATTTGTGTTTCCGTCCATAAAACCCTTTGAGCATACTTGTTGCGTGATCCCAGGAGCTTTACTAGGATTCCTTCCAAGCATTACTCAAAACTTCTCAAACGCCTAATAAAAAATAAAGGGCTAGCAGTCGTCTGACTGCTAGCCCTTTGTTCCTGTATAGATGGGTAGTGGCTAGTAAGATTTAGCTTGTTCTATTTCGCACTCAAACGCACCACAGGGCAGATCATTTCCTCTAGTGAAATGCCGCCGTGTTGGAAAGTATTCCGATAGTAATTATTGTAATGATTATAGTTGTTCGGATACAAAAAGAACTTATCTTCCTTGGCAAAGATGAAAGTCGAACTGACATTTGGACGGGGTAGAAGTGCTTTTTCTGGTTTGCGCACTTCTAGCACATCTCTGCGCTCATACTGCAGGTTTCTACCTACCTTATAGCGAAGATTAGTGGTTGTTTCTCGATCTCCGACGACCCTGGAAGGCGTATTTACTCGAATTGTACCGTGATCGGTGGTCACAACGAGTTGCGCTCCTTTTTCTGCGGCTTTTTGTAGGGCTTCCCACAGTGGCGAATTCAGAAACCAAGACCTCGTCAGAGAGCGATAGGCTTTTTCATCACCTGCTAACTCCTTCAGCACTTCCATTTCTGTTCTGGCGTGAGACAGCATATCTATAAAGTTGTAAACAATCACCGTCAGGTCATTATTCAGGTAATTATAGATATTGTCCAGCATGTTTTTGGCATTGCTGACATTCGTGATTTTAGTATAGTCAAAGGAAATTTCACGCCGCACCAAGCGATCAATTTGGCTGGCGAGCAGGTCGTATTCGTGCAGATTTTTACCGCCCTTTTCATTGTCATTTTTCCACCAATCGGGATAGTAATCTTCTATTTCGGAGGGCATTAGTCCCGCAAAAATGGCATTCCTACTGTATTGGGTAGAGGTTGGTAGGATGCTGTAAAAATAGTCCTCTTCTTCCACGCGATATAGTTCCGCAATGATGGGTTCTATCATTTTCCACTGATCATATCGCAGGTTGTCCATCAGCACCATAATGGTTGGCACATCATCCTTTAGTTGCGTCAAGACCTTATTGCGCATCAAGGTGTTGGACATGATAGGCGATTCCTTACTACCCTGAATCCAGTCGATGTAGTTTTTATTGACGTAGCGCGAAAACTCGGCATTGGCTTCACTCTTCTGCATGGCTAAAATATCTGCCATCCCAACGGCTTGCGATTCGTCGATGCGCAGTTCCCAATTGATAATTTCGCGATAGATGTCGACCCATTCTTCAAAATTCAGACCACTATTGATTTGCATGGAAATCTGACGGAACTCTTGCTGGTAGTTCATCGAAGTTTTTTCGCGTACCAAGCGTTTGTTGTCGATGATCTTTTTGAGGGTTAGTAAAATTTGGTGTGGATTGACAGGTTTGATGAGATAGTCGCTGATTTGAGAACCAATAGCTTCCTCCATCACATCTTCTGCCTCATTCTTCGTAATCATAACGACGGGCAAGTGGGGCTGTTTCGACTTAATTTGTTCGAGCGTCTCTAAGCCTGTGATGCCAGGCATACTTTCATCCAAAAAGACGACGTCTATGTCGTTGTTTTCTTCGCACTCTTCCAATGCATCGTGTCCATTGGTCACCGTGATGACGTCGTAGCCTTTTTTTTCTAAGAACAAGAGTTGGGGCTTTAGCAAGTCAATTTCATCGTCTGCCCAAAGGATTCTAATGTTATCCATATTGTGTGTTGTAATTTCTTTTACTGAAGGTGAAAGAGGAAGTTAATATACTACAAAAGGAATAAATCTGTGCAAATGGTCGAATTGTAAAATTGTTCAATTGTCGAATTGATAGTGACGTGCTTTACCATTAGTAGGCTCTGCTAATGTTAGGATAGTAATTATGTGGTGTCCTAAGATACCTACCGAGCATATTTGTTGCGCAATCTTAAGAGCCTCACTATAACTTATTCTAATCATTACTCAGAATTTCGTACATCCCTAAATAGAAATAATCAATTCAACATTTTTTCGATTCAACAATTCTGCAAAGTGTTCAAAATAAAAATGCACTTTTTATCCCAAATGGAGTGTAAGTTGCTGCAATAACTAAAAATATTCTCTACTTATTGCACGGCACTATCCCATCAACCACTTAATCAAATTCAATTTTCCATTGGTGTAGGGTGGATATTTAACGCTCGGCTCTAACCAAAAAGGCTTATCAATGATGCTTTTTCGATGTGAAAAAGCATCGAAGCCCGTTTTGCCATGATAGCTGCCCATACCGCTACCACCCACTCCGCCGAAGGGTAAATTACTATTGGAGACGTGCATCAAACTATCATTGATGGCACCACCGCCAAAGGACACTTCTCGCAACAGTTTTTCAATGATCGTTCTGTTTTTAGAATAGACATAGAAGGACAGCGGTTTGGGTAATGCTTTTATTTTTTTGATGGCTGTGTCCAAATCCGTGAAGGACAGTACAGGCAGAATTGGGCCAAATATCTCTTCTTGCATGACCGCATCTTCAAAAGTCACATCTTTCATCAAGGTCGGACTGATGAATCGTTCCGCACGATTGGTAATGCCACCGTAGCAGATTTTGTCGTGATCAAGCATTTCGGTCAAACGATCGAAGTTTTTGGTATTGATAATCTTGAGGTAATGTTCCTTTTGCTGATCGCTCTGCTGCGGATAGTTACCCATTTCTTCTTTAAGAGCAGCAATAAGTTTGCCTTCCACAGATTGCTCAACCAGTATATAGTCTGGGGCAATACAAGTTTGTCCTGCGTTCAAAAATTTCGCCCAAACAATCCGCTTTGCCGTCATTTTAATATCCGCATCGCTCATCACAATCGTAGGGCTTTTTCCACCTAGTTCCAGCGTGACGGGCGTCAAATGCTTGGCAGCGGCTTGATATACAATCTTACCGACCTGAGTGCTACCTGTGAAAAATATCTTATCAAATTTTTGTTCCAGTAAATAAGTCGTCTCATCGACACCGCCTTCGACCACCTGAAAGTAATGTGCAGGAAAATTATTGTTCACCAACTCTGCCATAACTGCCGAAGTCCTTGCAGGCATTTCGCTAGGTTTCAATATCACTGTATTCCCTGCGGCGAGTGAAGTGATAGCGGGTAGCAAGGATAATTGGTAAGGATAATTCCAAGCACCAATCACCAGCGTTGTGCCGAGTGGTTCGGCAATGGTATAGCTCTTGGCAGGGAAATTAGCAAGTCCCGTCGATACCCGTTGCTTTTTGCTCCATTTTCGGATGTTTTTGATGAACAGATTAAGTTCATGATAGAGCAGCGAAAATTCAGTGGCGTAGGTTTCAAACTCGGATTTGCCAAAGTCTGCGTAAATAGCTTCGTAGAGTCTATCCTCGTTTGCTTTAATTAACCCTTTGATCTTCTCTAATTGCGCAATGCGAAAACCGACATCCTTGGTCTCATTATTTGCAAAGAAATCTTTTTGCGCACGGTGTATTTGTTGGATTTCCGTATTTTGTTTAAAATCTACTAGCATGTATCGTTTTTAACTCCTCAAATTTATTGATGTATCATTAATGCGAATAAGGGGTAAAATACTCCATTTTGTGGCAGTGATAGTTTTACTAAACTTTTAAGACTTAGTAAAGCGTTTGAGATCGCGCAACAAGTATGCCCAAAGGTTTTTTATGGACGGAAACACAAATTTCAACTTATTTTTTAGAGAAAAATAAGTTGAAATTTGTGTTTCC
>JBCDKV010000559.1:0-3869 GCA_038746215.1 Bacteroidota bacterium
ACTTCCCGATTTGTGACGGCATCTTTTGCCCTGCTACTGCGTTAAAAAGCCTCGCCAGCCAGCAGGATTCCTGCGTTTTTTGCCTTGTATCAGAACAAAATCTGCTCAGTCAAAATGAGGAACTTATTTTTTGTCCGTTACATATTAAAACTTTTTGAGCATACTTGTTGCGCGAATTCCTTGCATTAACTCAGGCTGTTTTCAAGTACAACATCAAACGAGACTTTCGTACACCCCTAAAAAATGGTACGTTATCTTACAACATACTTCTAATTATATGTACAATTCCTCTTCTCCAAACACCTTTCCATTGTGGCAGCGCAAAATACGCGCAGGAAAATTTTGTAGGATGCGGTAATCGTGTGTAGCAAAAAGGACGGCTGCGTTTTTTTGCTTGGATAGTTTCCTAAGCAATAGCAAAATATCATCGGAGGTCTCTGGATCGAGATTGCCCGTGGGTTCGTCGGCGATGATGAGTTCGGGTTCGTTGAGTAAGGCGCGTGCAATGACCACACGTTGCTGTTCGCCGCCCGATAATTGATGAGGCATTTTCTGCTCGGCTTTCACTAAACCTACATCAGCAAGCACCTGTTTCATGCGCTTTTGCATTTCTACTGCATCGCGCCAGCCGGTTGCTTTGAGTACAAACATTAAGTTTGCTGCTACTGAACGATCAGCTAGTAGATTGAAATCCTGAAAGACAATCCCTATTTTTCTGCGGAGCAAGGGGATGTTTTTTCTATTCAGCGTACCCAAGTCGAAGCCCGCCACTTGTGCAGTTCCTTTTTTGAGTTCCAATGCTCCATACAAGGTTTTCAACAGACTGGATTTGCCACTTCCCGTTTTTCCAATGAGGTAGGCAAATTCTCCTTTTGCTAAGATTAAGGAGACATCATCCAAAATTAGGTTGTCTGCTTGATAAATGTAAGCACTTTTGAGTTTGAGTATATTATTGTTCATAATTCATATTGAGAACTGCACAAAGTCCTATTTCCCTCAAGGTTTCACTCGAATATAATCTGAGTCAATATAAGAAAATCACGCAACAAGTATGCTCAATAAATCTCTTCGGACAGAAACACAAGTTTTTACTGATTTTTCAAGAAAAATCGGTAAAAACTTGTGTTTCTGTCCATAAAAAATATTTAAGCATACTTGTTGCACGATCTCAAGGAATTTACTAGCTCTTTTTTAAGGTATTGCTAAAAACCTACATACTCGTGTACACACCAAATTTCTATTCATCTGCTTGCAAAACTACCACGGAACGCGCCGTCACTCGGTATTTTTTAGCCCTTAAAAGGGGACCTTTCCGATCGACGTAAATATCTCTTGGTGCTGGATTTTTAGTATTAATGACTAAGCGCCATTTCGCAGTCGTTAGTTCAGGGAGTTCAAAAGCCAAGGCTTTCCAGTAGGAATTAATCATTACGTGCATGGCTTTTTTGTACTTGGGATTGTATAGTGTGAACGAGAGTGCATGAGCATCCTTACTCCAATTCACGTTGTTCAATATTGTGCCGTGCAGTTCAAAAGAAGTTGAAATATTGTCATCTGGAATATTCCAAAAAGATTTTTCTTGGAAGAACTCTGTTTGCCGATTAAATTTATTAAGCAATCGTACGAAACGCAGCAAGTCCTTATTTTTAGCGACCAAATCCCAATCAAACCAACTGATCTCGTTGTCCTGACAATAGGCGTTGTTGTTGCCTTGCTGTGTCCGCTGAACTTCATCACCCATATTAATCATGGGTGTCCCTTGCGAAAGCAGCAAGACGGCAAAGAAATTTTTCATTTGGCGAAGCCGCAGCGTTTCGATGGCTTTATCATCCGTTTCACCCTCTGTACCGTGATTCCAACTAATGTTGTGGTTGTGTCCATCGCGATTGTCTTCCCCATTTGCCCAATTGTGCTTTTCGTTGTAGGAGACCAGATCATTCAAGGTGAAACCATCGTGGCAGGTCACAAAATTGATGCTTCGATTAGGATCGCGAGTCATATCTCTGAACAAATCGGGACTACCTGTGATGCGCTGCACAAAAGGATTCATCATGCTTTCGTGTCCAATCAAAAAAGCACGGACATCGTCGCGGTATTTACCATTCCACTCCGCCCAACGATCACCGATGAAACTCCCCAATTGATATTGCTCCAAGTCCCAAGCTTCCGCTATGATTTTTACCTTAGAAAGCACTGGATCAGATTCTATTTCCCACAGAATGGGCGCATTTTCCATAGGTTTACCATTTTCATCCCTAGAAAGAATCGAAGCTAAATCAAAACGGAAACCATCTACGTGCATTTCTACCACCCAAAACCGTAGGCTATCAATAATCATTCGCCGCACCACGGAGTGATTTGCTTTGACAGTATTACCTGTGCCACTGTAATTTTTGTAGTGCTGCTTGTCTTCGTCCAGAATATAATACACCTTATTGTCAATGCCTCGCATGGACAGGGTCGGACCTTCGTGATTACCTTCTGCGGTATGGTTGTAAACGACATCCAATATGACCTCTATGTCCGCTTTGTGTAGGGCTTTGACCATGTCTCTGAACTCTCGCATGGTTCTGACTGGATCGCTAGTTGTACCATAGTTGCCATGTGGTGCAAAAAATCCAATGGTACTATATCCCCAGTAGTTAACGAGTGTTTTGTCGGGAACATCTCTAGTGTCAAACTGATGAACTGGAAGTAGTTCAACTGCTGTGATGTTCAGCGCTTTAAGGTAAGGAATTTTTTCGATGATGCCTAGATAAGTACCACGAAGTTTTTCGGGTAGTCCTGAGTTGGGGTGCTTCGTGAAACCTCCTACGTGCATTTCATAGATAATGGATTCAGATAGCGGAATCCCCAGTGGTTCGTCCCCTTCCCAATCGTAAGTCTTGTCATCTATTACCACTCCTTTCATGGCTTGCCCGCAGTTATCACCAGGACGGGTCGCAGTCGGTCGGTTGTAATTGGCGCAAACGACTCCTTTAGCATAGGGATCTAATAGTAGTTTTGCGGCATCAAATCGATTACCTTCTCTTGGGTGATAAGGCCCGTGTACCCGATAACCATAGATTTGTCCGCTTTTGATACCAGGAACAAAAACATGCCAATAATAAGAAGTTTGGTTGCGCTCCTTGTCCAACTCAATAACTACTTTAGGCGTGTTGCTACTAGCATGGTCAAAGAGCAATAGTTCAACACCTGTCGCATTTTTGGAGTAGAGGCAAAAGTTGACGCCATCGGCATAGACCGTAGCACCAATCGGATGGCTTTTTCCAGCTTCGGTCGGCACAGAGGTCGTATATAGTCGCTTAAAAAAATTCTTTATCATATTGTTAGTTGCTTGTCAATGGGTGTACTTAAAGTTACTTACTAGTGGACATTTGGAGTAGAGAAGTCAGATTGCTTTGCTGCCAGCAAAGCTCAACCTAATATAAAGCACTGATTATCAATACGTTTACCTTATTTCTGATTTCTTATTAGGATATACGAAGTTTTTGGCGATGCCTGAGAAAAATTTTAGTAAAGCTCTTGAGATCGCGCAACAAGTATGCTTAAGGGTTTTTTATGGACGGAAACACAAATTTCAACTTATTCTTTGGAGAAAAGTAAGTTGAAATTTGCGTTTCCGTCCGAAGAGAATTACTGAGCATACTTGTTGCGCGAATTCTTTGTATTGGCTCAGGCTGTTTTCAAGTCAAATGTTAACAAAATTGAGACTTCGTACAGCCCTAGCTTCTTATTTAGTAACGATCAAATAATAACTTCCCGATTTATGACGGCATCTTTCGTCCTGAGCATCCCAACCGCTAGCGGTTCTCTTCGTTGAAAAGATACTTAATCTTTTCTGCAAGCAACACTACGAGAATGTTGAA
>JBCDKV010000560.1:0-3866 GCA_038746215.1 Bacteroidota bacterium
AAAATACCTATCATTTCTATCTAGCATCACAGATGACAGGCAAGCTTGAAGTTGCCCGTCATCAAGACCTCAAATTTTATAACGCTAGAATTGTAGCCACACATACGCTGTTATGAATCGATTTTCAGTAAATTATCTTAGTTTCCTTAGTGCCTTAGTAACGGACGAAAAATAAGTTCCTCATTTTGACCGAGCAGATTTTGTTCTGATACAAGGCAAAAAACGTAAGAATCCTTTTGGCTGGCGAGGCTTTTTAACACAGTAGCAGGGAAAAAGATGCCGTCACAAATCGGGAAGTTATTATTTGATTGTTACTTAGTGGTTTGTTTTACCCTAAATGTCCAGTAGTCTACCTCTAAACCCACTAACCACTAAAAGTACTTACCCTCAACTGAATATCAACCTTTGGTTTCAGCGTAATCAGCGGTTGGTAAGGAACGACCTGATCGTTGATGCGCTCAAAGTTAAAATGTCTGATCAATTTAGCCAAGAGGAGTTGCATTTCCATGATCGCAAAATGATTGCCGATACACATGCGCGAACCTGCTCCAAAAGGTAGATACGTTCTTTTGGGACGCACTTTTACTTTTTCGGGGGCAAAGCGTTCTGGTTCAAAACGATGCGGTTGTTCCCAATATTTTGGGCTGTGGTGCAATGCGTAAACGCTCAACAAAAAAGCTGAGTTTTTAGGAATGGGTACGCCTTCCACTTCATCCGCTTCGATGGCTTGTCGACCAATCGCATGAGCGGGCGGATACAAGCGCATACCTTCCTCTATGACTTGCTGGTGGTATTGCAATTGGCGTAAATCGCTAAAGCTAGGCGTTTTACCATCCAAGACTGCCTGTTCTTCTGCTCGCAATTTATCGACGACTGCTGGGTGCTTGGACAATAAATAAAGTGTCCAAGCCATAGCGTTGGCGGAGGTCTCGTGTCCTGCGGAAAAGATCGTAATGACTTCATCGCGCAGTTCCTCGTCCGTCATTTGTTCGCCCGTTTGTGCGTCTCTAGCTTCCAGCAGCATCGACAATAAATCGGCTGGACGCTCCTGCATTTGGCGACGTTCTTCGATGAGCTTGAAAACAGAGGCACTGAAATCGTTGCGGTACTTTTTGAATTGGCGATGCCTGCCGTTGATATATTGTAAAGGAATCAAAAAGGGATGGTGGATGCGATGCGCTACGTACTCCTGTATTTCGCTCATCATCTGGTACATCTGGTCTTGATTGGCGTTGTTATCTGCGCTGAACAACGTCCGCAGTACAATATCTGCGGTCACTTGCATCATTTCCTTAGAAATATTCAAGACGGCATCTTGCTGTACCCGCTGCGCTAAATTTTCTATGTAAGTATCCACCGCCGCCGTCATCTTTAGGAACAGTCCCGCTAATTGTGTTTTGTAAAAAGCGGGTTGTGCCATTTTTCGTTGTCGCTTCCAAAATGCACCTTCGCTCGTCACCAAACCATTCCCCAATGCCAGCTTAAGCTGGTTGTAAGCAGGGCTTTTTCGGTAGTTTTTGGCGTTGGTTTGCAAGACGTGTTGGATAATGCCAGGTCGGAAGGCGATGAAAATGGGAAAGAGCGGAAAACGAATGCGGTAGAAATCTCCCCATACGGATTCGTTCTGGTGCGCAAAGCCAGCGATGTCTTTGGCAAATTCGGATGGCAATCCCAAAAATCCTTTTCCTCGGTAGTAAGGAATGCTGTTCGGCATGAGTTTCTAATGCTTTTATGGTTAGGAATTAGTCCTTTTGGGGGACTTCTGGACAGAAATGATTCACTGAGTATACTTGTTGCGTACACTACTGGACATTTTTAATTTCAACACATAGTCACATAAAAGCACATAGCAACAGTAGGCTCGGCAATCCTAAGGGCTTACCGATCCAGTGGGTTTAAATTCCAATCTTAGAAGGATAGCCACACATAGCTGTTATGACCTAATTTTCAGTAACCTATCTTAGTCTTCTTAGTGCCTTAGTGGTTTATTTTGCCCTGATGTCCAATAGCATACTTGTTGCGCAAATTCCTTGGATCGACTAAATCCTCACTTCGCCAAGACCACCAGCACCAAAATACCCAATGCCATGACGAACAAAACCGTTGCTAGCACCAAAGCCCAATATTTATAGCGCACTACTTTTTGGTGCATCGCTTGTATGGACGCCACCGATGCTTCGGAATAGCGGTAAGCCCTCGGAAACTGCACCGCCAAAGTAATCATCAAGGACAGCAACCAAAGAGCGGAAGCCATATAGACCCAAAAGCGATTGGTAGCAGCAAACAGGTCTTTGTCGCCGATGAGAAAAATGGTCAAAGAAATAGACATCATACCCGATAGGTATTTGGCGACTTCTTCCAGTCGTTTGGGAGTTTCCAGACGCTGTTGTAGCTGATGTTCCTTCCATTTTTCCACAGCAGCTTTGTCTTCTACTTTTTTGACCTTGAGTTGGAGTTTTTCTTTCATGAAAGTACCATTTCTTTATAGTAGTTCTTCTACTTTCTTTAAAAAATCTGCTGTTCTGATAATTGTCACAGGCGGGAATCCGATTCTTTTCAAGACATTGAAATGCTTATCATCTGTCACTAAGAAATTAGCTTGACCATTCAAAGCACAGTCTACAAACTTATTGTCGTCTGCATCTTTATATATCAATGACCATTTGAAGTAAATTTCTATTTGTTCTACATCAGGTGATTTTGTCAACAAAGTGGCTATATTTTCTGCTACATTACACTTGTTTTCTCTTCTAATTTCTCTACATATTCACCTACAATGTCATTAGAAATAAGTAACCTTATTTTTCCGTTCAATAGGGCGTCAAAAATCGGACGATACTTTGACTTTCTTCTATACTCACCAACAAGCTGTTCGTATCTAATACTACTCTCATCATGCTCCCTTTAACCACTCATCCATAGTATCGTTGTTCCAGCCTTTTTCCTCCCATAAACGATCCATTTCATCAGCAGCTTTATCTGCAAAATAACGCGCAATAAGTCGCTTGATTTCTAACAAACTTTCTTCTGGTAGATTTAAACTGTATAATTTTAACAACTCTATCTGTAGATTAGTCAATGGTTGATGAATACTTGTCATTTTCTTAATGATTTGATTGTTCTCTTGAAAACAGAGTGCTCGCGAGAATAGTTTATGACATTGAATTTTCATGGTCGCCCAAATTTAGTTCCTATGCTTAACCCATCAGCAATTGCAAATCTTGATGCTGCTCATTTTCTTTTTTGTCAGAAGCAGCATTCTCTGAATTTTAAAATTAACAGAATAATGAACACGTCCCACTTAGCAAAATCCTGAAAATCCACTAATCCTGTGAATCCTGATTCAGACCACCAAGAATCTCCTTAAACCGATCTACCCCGATCTTTTCAATGATCGCATTCAAATAACTTTCCGATACCTCCGCATTAGGCGATCCAATACGTTTGAAAGTTTGATAAGCCTCTAAAAATAAAGGAATGGCCGCTTCATAATCACCACGCTCAAATGGCATACAAGCCATATTATGCGCCGTAGTCGCATAGCCACTCGCATCCCCGATTTCCCGACTGATCGCTAAGGACTGCTCTAAATAGCCCAAGGCAGTGGCGTATTCTCCACGTGCTGAATAGATTTGACTGATATTATTTAAAGTCGTCCCCTCTCCTGATTTGTCCCCGATTTCCCGACTGATCGCTAAGGACTGCTCTAAATAGCCCAAGGCAGAGGCGTAATCTCCACGTGCATGAGCAGTTGTAGCTAAATTATTTAAAGTCGTCCCCTCTCCTGATTTGTCCCCGATTTCCCGACGGATCGCTAAGGACTGCTCTAAATAGCCCAAGGCATTGGCGTATTCTCCACGTGCATC
>JBCDKV010000561.1:0-3858 GCA_038746215.1 Bacteroidota bacterium
AGCAGGATTGAACTGTAAATCAGTAGTTTACGGTTCTGGCGAAGAGAATAATAGCGACTTTATCGAGATAAACGAGCGATTATTTTCAAAGTCAGGTTCGGAAAACATTGGTTTACAGGAAGATAATGCTCCAAACATGCTCTTAAGAATACAGTCTACAAAAACAATTGGTATTTCCGCTGCCTCACTCCAAAAAGCTATTTCCCCCAAAAAAAATGAGGCGATTACCATCCAGTAATCGCCCCAAATATTTGGCTCATTTCAGCTTATATGTTACTCACAGATCAATCTACACATCTGCCAATTCAAGTTTATATTTTATTTTCAACTGATTAGTACAAAGTGGTCTCATGGCTGCTTCGTGTAGTTTTTGATCAACTACTTTACCAATGTGTAAGGTGTGGTCGCCATTATTCATACTCTTCTCTACCTTACAAGTGAAGTAGCCAATGCTGTTGGGTAAAATTAAGGCGTTGTCTTGTTTCTGAAATGAAATGCCATTAATTTTTCCGTCTTTAATGGTAGAATTTGCTCCGAATTTTTCAACCCAGTCTTGCTCTTCATCCGATAAAATATGAATCGTGAAATGTTCACTGTAATCTATGGTTTCATTCAAGTCTGATTTCAGTCCGATGGCAATGGCAAACATAGCGGGCTCAAAAGATACTTGGCTCACCCAATTGACGGTGCCAGCAGCAATGTAGTCCTTTTCTCTAGTTTTCAGTTCGTCTCCAGACTTTATGGCAGTAACAATGTAGTGTCCATAAGTCATTTTCTCTAATATCGTCGGTGTCATGTTATAAATTTATTAGTTATCAATTGATGGTACTGGCTGTTGGCGTTTAGCTGTTGGCCTAGATTGAGCATTTCCTATGTTTGTTATGTCCCTCTAAAACAATGGACAGTAAAGACGCAAAAATGGCTAACAACCACCACAGTTACACAGCCAGTCATCTATACTTCATCAGGCTAAGAATTAAACTTTTATAGGGCGTCTTTTGCTTTTAGCTACCCATCCGCAAGCGGGTCTCTCCATTGAAAAGATACTCAATCTTTTCTGCAAGCACCATTGCGAGAATATCACCTCCTCACCTTGGTAACTAAGGCTATCAGGCTGCGGACTTCTTCGTTCAGAAACAAAATACGCTCCTCTAAATTGTCTACTCCTCAACCTGATGAAGTATAAAGTATATTGTCGCAATACATGAATAGAACCGAAAATATCCCGTTCATGTTCTTTTTAGTAATATGATTTGTCATCCTAAAATTGATTGATTTCGATAGAACCTAGGCATCATTTAATGCCTTCTTATAGCAGTCGGGCAAGTCCAATTTCTTGCTGCTAACGTCTGGCGGCTAAGGCACTTTTGCACTTAGTACACTGTATTGTGATTCTTACATAGGCGTGTACTAAGTTCTGTTTTCCTTAACATTTAACTCAAAAATAGCCTGAGTCAATGCCAAATAATCGCGCAACAAGTATGCTTGGAAAATCTCTTCGGACGGAAACACAAAATTTCACTATTTTTTCTAGAGAAAAATAGTGAAATTTTGTGTTTCCGTCCATAAAAAACCTTTAAGCATACTTGTTGCGCGATCTCAGGAGCTTTACTAAAATTTATTCCGAGTGTTACTCAAAACTTCGTACACGACTAATTCTTACGGGGAAAATACTATCCAAAAAATACGAAATCATTTAATTTCCAGTGTATTTATCTCGACTTTGGACTTTTGCTATTAGCTGTTAGCTTATATCATAAGTGCTTATAAGTCAGCACGATAAATTTACTCACACTCGCACTTTTTTACAGCGTGTAAGTAAATATCATCACTATAAGTTGAACGCTATCAGCTAATAGCCAACTGCCAACTGCTAGTGGCTAAAGTCGAGCTTATTCAACCAATTCTAACAACTTTTCACTATGCAACATTTAAACGTACTACTAATTTTCCTATGTTCCCTCTTGGTTGTTTCTCTCAACGCGCAAAAACAAGATATAGAAGACCTGAAAACAGCTCGTAAAGAGAAAAGGGCTGCGAAAAAAAAGATCAGCCAAAAAATAGACTCCCTGACTAAAGCCATTCAATCCTACCCAGGTTGGAAAACGGGACTTTCGGGCGTAGTAGGCATTGATTTTACAGGTTCGCGAAATTGGTTTGCCAATGCCATCGAAAACAATGATACACGCTCGTACAGCACGAGTTTCAACGCCTTTGCCAATTACGATAAAAATAAAATCTTTTCGCGCAATGCCGTAAACAGCGTCCTGCAAGTACAACGGGTCAAAAACATAGACATCAACGACGATACGGGCGAAGAACAGACTACGACCAAACTAATTTCAACGGCAAGCGATTTCAATATTTCCAGCTTGAATGGCTACAAATATTCCGAAAACTTTGCGCTTTCGCTAGAAGCAGCTTACCAGACGGGCATCGTAAATATAGATGAAGACGAGGGCAGGGTCGTTTCCATTTTCAATGATCCTGGTCAATTGACAGCTAGTTTTGGTGGCAGTTGGTCGCCCAATAGTAGTATCTACCTTTCCCTGCATCCTATCGGGGCGCAATGGAATTTCCCCAATGCCGAATACTCTTCCTCCATCGGCGCAAGATTTAGCGGCACTTACACGGGGACGCTCTTCGATTTTTTGGATTGGTCGAGTGATCTGCGTGCTTTCATAGCTTACGTTGGAGACGAAAGTGAAGGACGCACGCCGAACGATCTTTCTACTTGGAACTGGGTCAATACTTTTACGATTGCAGACTTGGTAGGCGGTATTGGACTTGGTTTCACCATAGGCTTACGACGCAACAAACAGCTTGCTTTCAATAAAAATATCATGGAAGATGCTGGTCGGATTCAGATGTACTACGCACTGGGACTGTCGTATGCGATTGGGGGCTAAGAAACGGTCAAATAATAACTTTCCGATTTATGACCAAGGAAGAAAACTTACGGCAAGCTTACCCACCTACCTGCCAGTTAACTTTCGTAAAGGAACTATCTGTACATCAGATCGCATCGTATTGCTACTTTGTTTTGTTGAAATCAATTTACGCCAAATATCTGTCTAGTTTTTGTCTATTACAATTGAGCTTTGCGCATAAGAAGGGTACACTACCTTTATTTTGCTGAATAAAGTAGGAAAATCACTGGTCTACTAACAACAAAAGGGCTAGTAAATTAAACTATAAATCAATCATTAAACATATAATTATATGAAGCTCAAACTCACTTTGCAAAAAGCGTCCAAGCATCTCTACGTGATTTGGATGTTATTATTCGGAATAAGTTTTAGTTATGCCCAAAAATCTACCGTCACGGGTATTGTCACAGGTGATGGTGAAACGTTAATTGGGGTGAATGTACTGGTCAAAAATACGGCGACTGGTACAATCACGGACTTGGATGGCAGCTACGAAATACAAGTTGGCACTACTGACACCTTAGTATTCAGCTACACGGGCTACGAAGTGCAAGAGGTCGCCGTCGGCAATCGCACCATGCTTGACCTGAATTTACAACAGAGCAATGCTGCGCTGGAAGAGGTAGTGATCGTGGGATACGGTACGCAGACTATAAGGGAGGTGACGGGTGCAGTCGTGAGTGTAGGCGATGAAATCATTTCCAAGACCGCCACGGCTGATTTGGGTGCCTCGCTACAAGGACAAGTTGCAGGGGTGAATGTACAGGCCAGCAGTGGTCGTCCAGGGGAAGCTGCGAATATTCAGATTCGAGGACTGGGTTCGGTCAACTCAGGTGCACTCGGACCGCTCTACGTAGTGGACGGAATTCCCTTCGAAGGCAATCCAAATATTGCGCCAGAGCAGATTGAATCCATTGATATTTTGAAA
>JBCDKV010000562.1:0-3856 GCA_038746215.1 Bacteroidota bacterium
CCACGGATTGATTTTGAGGCTCATCATCAGGATGTAGAAAGAAATCATCCCCATAAGAAATAAACCAATTGGACGCTTGAAACCCAAGTACAGCATACGATTGACGTATTTCAGCATATTACCCGCATAGACAGTCGTAATTTGGTAAGTAGGCATACCACCGAACATCGCATTCGTCCAAAGAATCTTTTCATCCAATTCTTTCTCGAAGGTTCGATGCTCATTCGCCATGGCTTTGTTCTGCACAATATCACTTTCTCGAATCACCTTGCCTTGCAGTTGTGGTGCAAAGAAAGCAACACTTATGGCTACGAAAGAGACAACCGCAATGAGGTGAGGAATAAACTTATTTAGCATTTTTATTTTATTTCAGGTTAAATATGAAATTTGCATTAAGTCTACTGGGCATTGGGGTAAAACAAACCACTAAGGGACTGTAAGTACTCAATACGTCTAACTTTTTGTCAGAATCAGGATTCACAGGATGAGCGGATTCACGGAATTTCCCCAAACAAAATGCATAGCATCTTATTTGGAAGGCTACGTGCATAGTAATCCTGAAAATCAATAAATTCTAAAAATCCTGATTCTGACAGATTGAGTACTTACAAGGGACTAAGATAATTTACTGAAAATCAGGTCATAACATCTATGTGTTTCCGTCCATAAAAAACCTTTGGGCATACTTGTTGCGCGATCTCAAACACTTTACTAAGTCTCAAAAGTTTAGCAAAGCTGTTCCTGCCACAAAGTGGAGTACTTTACCCGTTATTCGCATTACTAGTAAGGATTCTTAATCAAAGTATCAATCACTTCTTTTCGATCCTCGCCTTCTACGATGATTCGATAAAAAGCATCAAATACAGGAACGTGCAAGTTGTAATAATTCGCCAATAATTTGCATATTTTTACAGTCCGCACACCTTCCGCCAACTCTTCGCTAGCCGATTCTATTTCTTCTACGCTCTCGCCCGAGCCCAAACGAAAGCCAAAGGTATAATTTCTGCTCTTTTTACTGGTAGTGGTTGCAATTAAATCGCCAATTCCTGCAACGGTAAAGAAAGCATCCCGTTCTGAACCAATCGCCTCTCCAAAACGAATCATTTCCTGCAAACCTTGTGTGATTAGCACGGCTTGTATATTTTTTCCCAAACCCATCCCTTTCAAAATACCAGAACCAATCGCTACCACATTTTTTAAAGCACCCGCTAGTTCTGCGCCCTTTACATCATTGGATGAAAAAACGTGGAACTGATCACTTGATAGTACCCTTTTGCCCAACGCAATGACCTCATCAAATTCACTAGCTACTACGGTAGCTGTTGGTTGTCCTTCGATAATTTCAGCCGCTAGATTCGGTCCTGATAAGCAGCCTACTCGAAGTACATTGGTTTCTTGAAGAATCACTTCGCTCATACTATACACCCGAATCTTATGATTCTGTCCGACGGATACATCTAAGCCCTTCGTACCGTGAATCAGAATATGATCTGGGTGAAGATAGGCAGAAAAACGCGTAAGCATCTTTCGGAAATTTTCGGAAGCAACGATGGGGAAGATGAGTTTGCAACTCGAAGTGATGACGCTTCGATCTGAGGTTGCTCTGATGTTGGGTGGGAGTTGTAATTTTAGATGCGTATGTCTTTCGTTGATAGATTCGATGACTTCTGCTTGTCTGCTAAATATCAGCACCTCCACATTGTACGCCAGTAATTGTGCAACGGCAATACCAAAACTGCCCGCTCCAATTACACCTACTGTCAATTGTTTTTTCATACTGATAGTTACAGATATACAAAAAAAATTGCCCCTCCTATACTAATGAAAGCAAATAGGAGGGGCAAAATTAACAAATGAATAGCTTTATTTAGCTAAATAAGTGCGACGATTAGATCAAACACTTTGCTTATAAAGAAAGAAAGTCTTGCTTTGAACTTTGTGTGAACAAGGTTCTAGCGTTTAATTGAATTGATTTATCAGCAAGTTATGATTTCATACTGTCTTTCGTTTTGTTTTGTTCGGCGTAAAGATAGATAATTTTGGAAAAACGCAAAATAAATAAAGAAAATTTGGTAAAAATTGTTTTCTAAAAACATGCAAACGATTGCGTAAATATCAAGCTTGGAAGAAGACAAAGTTTGGCAATCGTTAAAAGCTAGACTTTGTTTATTCGTTGAATTGTTGATCTGTTTATTGCAAAGATTTCCTTGATTTTGCTTTTCAGATCAATGTTTTTTGTTAAACAAATAAACACATCAACATCATAAACAGAAAAAATTTTCTTGCGATTGCCTTGGAAGATAAAGTTTAGATGTATAAGACTCATTAAAAACCTTCCCTAACTCCTACCCAAACGTATCGCTACTGCCATCCGATGGGCTTCCAACTGCTCAGCGGCTGCCATCTGTTCTACGGCGGTGGCAATATTTTCTAAGCCCGTTTTAGATAATTCTTGAAAAGTAATTTTTTTGACAAACGAATCCAGTGAAACGCCACTGTATGCTTTGGCAAAGCCATTGGTAGGTAAAGTATGATTGGTGCCAGAAGCATAATCACCGACGGATTCTGGCGTATAATTACCCATGAAAACAGAACCTGCGTTGGTGATTTGATTGGCAAAGTCGTGTACTTCCTTCACCGCTAGGATCAGGTGTTCGGGGGCATACATATTAATCAAAGCTAAGGCTTGTGTTCTACTTTCGACCACAATGCTTAGGCTATTATCCAATGCTTTTTCTGCCATTGATTGTCTAGGAAGCTTAGCAAGTTGCTCCTGTATCGCCGATTGCACCGCATCCACAAAAGCGTTGCTAAATGCAATTAAAACGACTTGGCTATCTACGCCGTGTTCTGCTTGCGACAACAAATCAGCCGCTACGAAGGCAGGTTCGGCACTTTCATCTGCGCAGACCAATACTTCCGAAGGGCCAGCGGGCATGTCAATGGCAGTTCCTTCCTTGTTGACCAATTGCTTAGCCGCTGTTACGTACTGATTACCAGGTCCAAATATTTTATAAACCGCAGGTACACTTTCTGTGCCATAAGCCATCGCTGCAACTGCTTGCGAACCCCCTACTTTGAAAATTTGTGTGACACCTACCAAATCGGCAGTATACAAAATAGCAGGATGGATGCTACCATCTTTTTGTGGTGGTGTACACAAAACGATTTCTTGACAACCCGCTATTTTTGCGGGAACGCCGAGCATGAGAATGGTAGAGAAAAGTGGTGCTGTACCACCTGGGATATACAAACCTACCTTATCAATACCCACACTTTTGCGCCAACACTTAATGCCTGGCATGGTCTCCACGACTTCCACGCTGCTTTGCTGTTTTTCGTGAAAGGTTTGGATATTTTGCTTAGCAAGTTGGATGGATTTCTTTAGGCTTGCATCCAATTGTGTATGTGTTGCTTTGATCTCCGCTGGCGTTGCTTTGAGTTGGTCGAGTTGCACGCCATCAAAACGAGCAGTATAAGCTTTCAGCGCAGTATCGCCCTCGGTTTTAACCTTTTCTAGCACTTCACTTACAATACTTTCGAGTTGTTGGGTATCCATAGCAGGACGTCTGAGTAGTTCCTGCCAATCTTGTGTCGGGTCGTATGTATATCGCTTCATAAATTTGTATTGTGATGTAATGGAGGTGCTTGCTATTGGTAAACGCTTTGATTAGACTACTGGACATTTTGATAAAATGAGCTTTTTCTTTTTGTTTTGATACAAAAAGAAACAAAAAAATCAAGACTTAATTTCTTTGCTTCCCATCCGCTAGCGGGTCATTCGCTTGAAAGTCCACTGGACTTTCACTAAAGATCGCTCACTCGCGTTCCAAAAGCCCTAAAAAGACTAAACAAA
>JBCDKV010000563.1:0-3846 GCA_038746215.1 Bacteroidota bacterium
CGTTTCGATAGTTTCATTTTCCATCCGATCTCGCAATGCGGATATGCTTAGTTTTCCTCTTATTTTCATGCTTGATTTTTTTCTGCTGCTCTATTTTATAATTCTCGTGCTGAATAAATCGACAGATTAAACTTCATAAATGACTAATTATGAGTATTTAGCTTCTGATGTCTGCCTGTTAAATCTGACTTCTCACGGCATCTTTCACAAGTACACAAAAGTAGTGCACAGTTTCTAATACCAAAATGAAAATTTTTACGAAGTAAAATTTTCATTTTGGTGGGGCTTTGTGGACAGAAATGAGCTTGTCTTCAATGATTTTTTTCTAAAAATTATTGAAAACAAGCTCATTTATGCCCGAAAGTCCCCTTTGAAAACGAAATAAAAAACGAAGTTTTTTATTTCGTTTTCAAAGAATAATGTCAAGTAAGCAGATAAATTTGTCTATTACTTTTTCTATGATATGAAAAATGCCCTTCTCACTTATAAAAGTGCCAATCCGTTTCTAATAATTTTGGTCGGTAGTTGCTGGTGATAGCGTACTGACCAAATCGTTATGTCATCAAATCATCAAAAATGAAAACGTGCTACTCCTCCAAACGTACGCTTAGTAACGGACAAAAAATAAGTTCCTCATTTTGACCGAGCAGATTTTGTTCTGGTACAAGGCAAAAAACGTAGACATCCTTTTGGCTGTCGAGGCTTTTTAACGCAGTAGCAGGGCAAAAGATGCCGTCACAAATCGGGAAGTTATTATTTGTCCGTTACTTAAGTCGGTAGCAATTTCGCCCATGATCAAAGCCAATGTATATGACTGGGCAAAATGATATTTGGGAGGGAGACCAAAAAATAATTTTTTAGTTTAGAAAATAATTTGTTTCTTTACGTAGCAGATGTTCTTGGAGGATTTTACCCAACAAAAGCATGTGTAAAAATTTTTCCAATTTCATATTCTACTACGCTAAACAGAGATTTTTGCTTTTCTAGAGGCATACAAGACGCACAGATTATGTGCAATATAATCACATTGTGCACTTCTCATGAATAATGGTGCGTCTAATCTTGATTAGCATCTTCTCCATCTTGTACAAAACTTTAAAGCTTTGAGATTAAGTGAAAGTCTGTACTTCACTTACTTATCAGGTTTGTTAGGCTATAAATTATTGACAGTTAGCTGATTGTACAAATTACATTGACTGGCTAATGGTCAGAACTATATCTCAACTTATTACAAATTCATTTCTAACTTTTAAGACACTATAAAATTATGAAATTTTTATACACGCTTCTTTTTTCTTTTCTTCTGATTCCCTTTTTGACGGCACAATTAACAACTACTTTTGATAGCTTTAATGGTAATCAGGGGTTTCTAGGATTTGGCGTAGCAAATGAAGTGATCGGTCAAGAGGATTATATCATGGATTTATCTGGTACTGGTAACCCGACTGGAACACTTGCCGACCTAGAGACATTCTTTTTTGTTGGTGGGGTGAATATTCCAAGTGGCGAAATAACATTTAGCTTTTTTGATAACTCTGGAGCTTTTGCAAATTCATTTACAGTTGCCTTGCCGCAGGCAGGAGATATTAATTGGACGATTACTATTGGTGGTGGATTTCTTATCCCCACGGAAGGGATCGTACAAGCATTTATTGATCCAGCATCAGGTGTTCAGGGGCGATGGTTTCTAGTGGATGAAGTTTTAACTACGGGTGCAATAGGTAGCTCGCCAGATAATCCATTCAATTTAGGACCTACTCCAGATGGTAATCCAGCAGTATTTACTATGAGACTGGATATAACAGGCGATCCCATTTCTGAAGATGATTGCCCAGTTACACGCAGAGAAGATGGAGATATATTGAATAATGATGAAATTGATTCTGATACTTACACTGCGCAAGACAGTATCCTTTCTATTGGTACAGTACCCTCTCCTAATGTGGTCACTTTTGAGGCAGGTGAAATCATCATTTTAGAAGAAGGATTCGAGGCATTAAACGGCTCTACTTTCACGGCGCGCATACAAGCTTGTGTACCATCATTTACAGGTGGACAAGGAGAAGCAATTGTTACAGCAGAAGCTGGAGAAGCAGTTACTGCCACTCCTTTTGTAACAGGGGTAGAGGGTCGCTCAAATGCTGTGGCGATAGAAGATAAAGTCAGCATCTATCCAAATCCTTTCAGCGAACAAACAATGGTCGAAGTTCAATTGGCAACGCAAAGTGATCTGCAAGTGGAACTTTATGACTTGTCTGGTAGCAAAGTCAGTACGATTACTGCTCAGCGTGATGTCATGGCAGGTACACATCAGTTTACAGTTGATGCGGATCAATTGGAAGGCGGTATGTACCTATTGATGATTAGAACGGATGATGGCATCCAAACTCGAAAGCTGTCCCTTGTTAAATAAGCATAGACCTTAAGATTACACTTCTTACCTAAAAATTAGCTGCCGCAATGATGTATTGAACATTGCGGCAGTTTTTATTTATAGCAATCTGAGGGTATTCTACCTTCCTGCTGCTACACTACTGAATATTGAGATAGGACAAACCACTAAGGCACTAAGCTCGACTTTAGCCTTTTGCTATTAGCTGTTGGCTTGTATCGTGAGTGCTTACAAGTCAGTACGATAAATTTACTTACACTCGCACTTTTTTACGGAGTGTAAGTAAATATCATCACTATAAGCTAAATGCTATCGGCTAATAGCCAAATGCTAACTACTAATGGCTAAAGTCGAGCTAAAGAAAATAAGATAATTTGCTGAAAATCAATCCATAACAGCTATGTGTTTCTATGTGACTATGTGTTGAAAATTCAAAATGTCCAGTAGTATACGTATGTATTACAACCTATAGCAACCCAAACTGCTCAAAGTGATGCTGAAAATGTTTTTGGCAATAAAGTTTCCATTCGTATCGGTTCAAATGACCAAAAGTAGGATTGAAGGCAGTGAAACTTGGATCGTCTTTGTAGCGTTCTTCCACGGCTGCGAGACTAGAAAATAGTGCCTCTTTAGCTGCCGCTAGAGATTCGTATCGTGGTGCTTCGGTTTCGCCTTCTTTGAACAAGGGCAACTGGAAATTCTTAGGCATTTTTCGATAATTGTAGAGACTTTCTGTGTATTTTTCAATTTTTTCTACTGGTGTCAGTTGCGCTACTTCGACCGTTCCTAAAGCAATTTGATTGAAATATTCCAGATGCTCTACCATATGTTGCGCACGCATGATGCCCCATTTTGCTGGGGTATCCGTCGTCAAGCCCATCAAAATCTCTGCTGCTTTTTCGATACTGTAATCAAAGAAAGGTGATTTTTTCTGTACCAAAGTCAGAATTGTAGCAAAAGCCACCAATTCCATCTCTTGATCGAATACTTCTACGTACCATTTCACCACGCCCGAAGGATGTTCTTTGCCCTTGGCGTCGCGCTCGCGTTTTTCTTTGCACGTCAAACGCACTTGTATCGTATCGTTGTGATAGATCGGACGCAGAAAACGACATTCATCCAACCCGTAATTAGCCCCTACTGGCCCTTTAGCAGGGCTGACAAATAAGCCGGCTGCGGCTGCCAATAGAAAGTAGCCGTGCGCAGCTCGCTTTTCAAAAATAGTGCCATCTAGGGAAGTAATATCTGTATGTGCGTAGAATACATCCCAAGTGAGGTTGGCAAAATTTTGAATATCACTATCGGTGATGGTGCGTTTGTGGGTCAAAATAGACATGCCCACTTGAATATCCTCAAAATGGTAGCGAAAAGGATGCTTGGGCGTTTCATGTACTTTTGCACCTGCTTGATAGATACCCGTCACCGCCGTGATTGTAGTCGGCGTTCCTTGTATC
>JBCDKV010000564.1:0-3842 GCA_038746215.1 Bacteroidota bacterium
GGTAGTGCTGCAAATGTAAGGCTATGTTGCACGCAAAACTTGCAAAGTACGCAGAGAGCAAGAGCGCAGGCAGCCTTACAAATATAGGACTACCTATTTTTTTAGAGAAAAATAAATTGAAATTTGTGTTTCCGTCCGAAGAGATTTACTGAGCATACCTGTTGCGCGAATTATTTGGACTGACTCAGACGGGTTTCGATTAAAATACTAAGAAAAATAAGACCTCGTACAGCCCCAGTTCAGAATAATGCAATCAGTTCAGAGGTCATAAAAAAAAGACTTCCACGAAAAGCATTACATTCAAGTAATCCCAACGCAACGTTTTTTCAATTGGTTTGTCTTTAGAACGTATCATTTTAGTCAGCAACAGCAATTAAATCGTTTATCAATATGAGAAATCAACAATTCTTTATCTTATTCTTTACGGGGCTATTCATTCTATTTTTCCACACCGTAGTGGAAGCACAGTGGGGAACGCGTGGCAACGGTCAAGTAGAAAAAGAAACACGAAAGGTGAGTAACTTCAGTGCAATCAGTGTGGAAGATGGCTTAGATGTCCACATTCGCATGGGTAGTAGACAAGAAGTCATTGTGGAAGCAGATGAAAATCTTCTAGACCTCATCGAAACAGAAGTAAGCGGCAATAAGCTCAGAGCTTACGTTAGTAAATCCATTAGAAATGCCGAAGCGATGGATATATACATTACCGTCACTTCGTTGGAGAGTTTGAGTTCTTCTGGCGGCTCAGATGTCTTTTCAAAAGGAGTCCTCAAAGCCAATGAATTACAAGTTCGTTCCAGTGGTGGGAGCGATGTTTATTTGGATTTGGACGTTGACTATTTGGAATGTCAAACCAGTGGTGGTTCTGATGCTACGCTCAAAGGTGCTGTCAATCGAGTCGTATTGACTTGCAGCGGTGGTAGCGACTTTGACGGAAAGGAACTCAATATTGGCAAAGCAAAAGTCCGTACTTCTGGTGGCTCAGATGCTTATATCCAAGTAGAAAAAGAACTGGATATTGAAGCTTCTGGTGCTAGCGATGTTTATTTATACGGAAGCCCAAAAATCGTTAACAAACGTGTATCAGGTGCTTCTGATTTTCATAGGAAGTCATCGTAAGTTCCTCTAGACTAAGAGTATGTTTGGAGTACCATCTTTCTACGAACTAATCTTTTACGAACTTGACTTGTAAGTTCTGGCTAATCTTCTAAGATTGAAATTTGAACCCACTGGATCGGTAAGCCCTTAGGATTGCCGAGCCTACTGTTAGCTGCTCAGCAATCCTTGGGGCTTACCGATCGATCAGTGGGCATTTACAACCTTAGGATGGTAGCCCTCCAACCAAGCCCTAAAAAATGAGCCTTCACACACCCCTAATTCCTTACCGATGCAATTCAAACCAAGCTAAAGTATGGGCAACCTTCGTAATTAACTGACTCGGACGACGGGCAATGCCATGCGAAGCACCCGGAATTTCGACCAAAACGGTTTCTATTTTCCGTAATTTCAAAGCGTGATACAGTTGCTTGGCTTCGGAAGGCGGCGTTCGAAGATCATTCATCCCAACCATCACCATTGTTGGTGTTTCTATATTGCCAACCAATGAGATGGGCGAAAATTTCCAATAGGTTTCCCAATTTTCCCAGGGCTGACCAGGATAGCGTGTGTTGGCGTAGCCGTAATAATTATCTGCCACTAAGGTTTTACTAATCCAGTTCATCACGGGCTTTACGACTGCTGCGGCTTCAAAGCGATTGTTTTTTCCAATCATCCACGCCGTCATGATTCCACCTGCGCTACCACCCGCTACGTACAACTGATCTTCGTGCGCCAAGCCCTTTTCAATCAGATGATCGACACCATCCATCACATCGTGATAATCATCACCCGGATAATTGTGGTACAATAAATTGCCAAATTCTGCTCCGTAGCTGGTACTACCTCTAGGATTTGGATAGAAAACAAGATAGCCAGCCGCCGCATAAAGCTGCATTTCTGCACTGAACCGATCTCCGTAATTCAAAATTGGTCCGCCGTGATTTTCTACTAGCAAAGGATACTTTTTTTGTTCATCAAAATCGGGTGGATAGACGATCCAGCCTTGAATATCGCGCTGATCTACACTCGATTTGTACCAAACTTCCGAGACTTTCCCAAGGTTTCGATAAGGCAGTAAATCATCGTTCAGCCCCGTAATAAGTTGTGGTGTTTTGCTATCTTTAGTTAAAATGGCAAGTTCAGCGGGATGAGCGGGCGTACTTTTGGTATAAGCTAAAGTACCACTTTTTGCTAGCGTAAAAGAACCCGAAGCATAAGGTCTGCCGATAGTCGTACCACCTACATCATCCGCTATTTTTTGGTATTTTCCACTCAGATCAGTACGAGCGATTTTGGTGTTGCCGTGATGATCGTAAGTGAAGTAAATACCTTTGCTATCGGCTTGCCATTTCAGATTGGAAATACTGTGATCTAAATCCTTACAGAGCAATTTTTTATTGTTGCTGTCCAAGTCCATGATGTAGAGTTGGCGAAGCTGGTAGGTTTGCTGCTGGTCTTCGTAGCTGAGGTAAGCGATATATTTACCATCGGGAGAAACTTGAGGCGCGTAGTCTGGTCCATCTCTATCCGTCAAAGTGATGATCTCACCGTTCTCGATAGCTACGCGATAGATTTCGCTATTCCGAAAACGATATTCCCAATCTGGCAAACGATTGGCAGAAAATACAATGTGTTTGCCGTCGGGTGTCCAAGATAGATTGCCACTGTGGTTATAGTCTTCACTGGTAATTTGACGAGCAACACCACCTTCTGCCGATAGCACAAAAATATGTGTGAAACCTGGTTCGATGTAGCCACTACCATCTGCTTCGTGCTTCAAACGATCCGTGACGCGGGGGGCGTCTGCCCATTTCGCTCCTTTAGGCTTGGCGGGTGATTTGACGAGTATGGGTGATTTGCTATCCACTTTCATTGTGAACGCTAAATGCTTACCGTCTGGCGACCAACTCAAATTGCTCGGCGATTTCTCCAATTGGGTCAGCTTCGCGATTTTAGCGTTCTGCTTCCAATATAAATAGATTTCTGCTCCCGATCTGGTACTACTCACAAACGCAATACGATCTCCGCTGGGCGACCAACAAGCTTGCGATTCGGAGACTTCTCGATTAGTCAGTTTTTGATGCTGCGTACCGTCAGCATTGATCGTCCAAAGATTACCCACCGAACGATCATTCATAATATCAAAACCCATGCGGCGGTAGACGATTTCTTTACCATTGGGCGCAATTTGCGGATCGGAGACGTATTCTAGCGCAAAAACATCCAATTCTTGAAAAGGTATTCGTTCTATTTGTGCATAGCTATTAGTGGTCAGTACAACAATTAAAAGGGAAAGCACACAGATAATTTTAGATAGCATAGGTGATGTATTTGATTGTTAACTAGGACTGTAAGAAGTTTCAGTTTTGGTAACATTTTACTTGAAAACAGCCTTAGTCAATGCAAGGAATCTGCGCAATAGGTATGCTTATTAAATCTCTTAGGACGGAAACACAAATTTCAACTTATTTTTCTCCAAAAAATAAGTTGAAATTTGTGTTTCCGTCCATAAAAATCCTTTGGGCATACTTGTTGCGCGATCTCAGAAGCTTTACTAAAATTTTTCTCAGGCATCACCAAAAACTTCGTCCAACCCTAATTTAATGATGGGTAAATATAACAATCATTAAAAGCTAAACTTTGTTTATTCATTGAATTATTGATCTGTTTATTACACAGATTATCTTGATTTCAACTTTCAGTCCATAATTAACAGACAAAAAAAATATATGGTTACTTTTTTA
>JBCDKV010000565.1:0-3840 GCA_038746215.1 Bacteroidota bacterium
ATGACTTGCGGCTTCAATGTCATTTATGCTCATACGGAAAGTGATGAAATATCTTTGCTGTTTGCAAAAAATGAACAAACCTTTAGTCGAAAAACTAGAAAATACAATTCAATTTTAGCAGGAGAAGCAAGTGCTAGATTTTCGGTTCTGCTCCAAGATGTTGCCGCTTTTGATTGTAGGATTTCGCAGTTACCAAGTGAGAAAGAAGTCATAGATTATTTCAGATGGCGCAATGAAGATGCTTTCAGAAATGCGCTGAATGCACACTGTTATTGGAAACAAAGAAAGAATGGGATGTCCTCTACAAAAGCTACAGAGGCCATAAAAGGCATGTCTGTGGCAGCCAAAAATGAACTGCTGTTTCAAGAAGGCATCAACTTTAATGATTTACCCAACTGGCAAAAGAGAGGGATTGGTTTGTACTGGGAGATGTATGAAAAAATAGGAAAGAATTTGAAAACGGGAGTATTGGTCAGCACTACGAGGAGAAGCATCAAGGTAGACTATGACTTGCCAATGAAGGAAGCGTATAGTACCTTTATTGAAAGCATTTTGAAAGAAACATAGACTAAAAGCATGTTTGGAGCCTTATTGAGCGGCTTAGAGAAATCAAAGGTTTCTCTTTCAATGAACAGTAGCCTAATGAAGTATATAATTGGTAACAAGTCAAAAACTTAGTATACACCTAGATTTGATTGTTATATTCATTTCGATAGTTTATTTCTTTTTCTAAGTATGTGGGCGGTTTCAATCCTCAAATTCAGGTGTTCTTTTTTCTAAGCCTGCTTGAAAAGCTTCCATCAGATCGCTGGATAAAAACATAGCGGCATTCCACAGTTGGATGTGTTGCAAACCTTCTTGCACCGAATGATCTCGAGCGTATTGCAAGACTTCCTTCGTTCCACGAATTGCGAGCGGCGACTTAGCGGCAATGGTAGCAGCGATGCTCTTCACACCCACCAACATTTGCGCTTGGTCGTCGTAAGTCTGATTGACTAGACCACAAGATTTTGCTTCTGCGCCTTTCATTTTTCGTCCAGTGTAAGCCAGTTCACTCGCTAATCCAAAAGGAATGATCTTTGGTAGCCGCTGTAAAGTACCCAAATCAGCGACCATCCCCATATCCACTTCTTTGATTGTGAAATACGCATCATCGGTACAGTAGCGTAGATCACAAGCTGCAACAATATCCACCCCGCCACCGATACAGCCACCATGAATCGCAGCAATGACGGGCTTTCTGCAAGTTTCGATGGCATTGACGCAGGCTTGTAAATGGCGCACTGATTTTAAGAATTGCTCCCGTTTTCTCGCTTCACAATTTAGTTGGTTGAACTGTTGGAAAGACATCAATAGACTCAGATCAATGCCCGCACAAAAGTGCTTACCCGTCGATTTCAGCACCACGACTCGAACGCGATCATCCTCGCTTAAATTCTCAAAAATCGTTTTCATTTTCTCCCAGCCTTTTTGAGGAATAGCATTTGCTTTTTCTGGTCGATTGAAGGTGACAAAAGCGATACGGTCTTCTACTTCGACGCGAAACATTTCGTATGACATAGGTGTGGTGATGTTGATTTGTTTAAATTATTGATGATCTTGATTTGGTATTTCTTTAACTATCCGAAACGCAAAACTTACTGCCGTTCGCTGTGCCGATGCTGCAATTTTCGGATGGTGATGGTATGAAAGCCATAGTTGATGAGGATCGTTAAAGCTACTAGAACCAAACTAACGCCTAATACTAGTACAATATCGGGAATACTACGGTGCATATTGGTTCCAAGCAAAGCCCCCAAGATGCCAGACAGCACAAAACAAGCCGAAGATAAGTAAAGCAACGTAGCTGCCTTGGTCAGACGGCTCAATTGCGCAATTTTCATATGCGATACTTTGTGCTGAAAGGCATTGCATTTTTTGGCAAGGATATGCTCAATTTCGTTACTCAACGACATCATTTGCCCCGTCGTAGACATGATGAGCATACCGACGCCAGGCAATATTGTGATGGGTATGTACCACTCCATAGGTTCGTAGCTGTTTGAGGATCAAAGATCGAATATTTCGGTGAACTTTCGACATGTTTGTCTGAATCGTTAAAACAGTTGACATTTTAGTTTTCAAATTAGGTCGCTTTATTTATTCAGCATACTTGTAAGAGTTTGTAAAAAAAGTTGCTGTCCTTGCCGCTCTTTTGAACTTGCACTTGATACTTGCGCTTGCACTTTAGAGCTTTATGCTATCTTTGCAAAACAAGTGATACAACTTCTAATTGTAGTGGAAATGCAAAATAAAACAACATGAAAAGACGCCTCGAAAATAGAAGTGCTACCCTAGCCTACCTTGAACGCTTGCGCTCCATGCCGCAAGAGCTGAAAGAAGAGATAAAAAGTTGGGACGAAATCGTTCGGTCACCTTACTCCTACTCCTTCTATTCCAGCAAACAAAAACGCTGGGACCATACACCGAAACAGTGTTTTCGAGTCTCCAATCATTGGAACTTTAGCAGCAAAAAGACTAGAAGTAAAGGCATCATTCACTGTCGAACCAATGTGCCCGTCAAGAATCATACTTACTGGACACTGGCAGTTTTTGAAAAAGGTATTTGGAAGGTGCTGAAATCGTTGCCGAATTGTTGAGTTACTTAGTTGTTGAATTGTAAAATTGCTTAATTGTCGAATTGAGAGTGGCGTGCTGTATCGCTATTGAACGGCTGTCAGGTATAAAATAGGAACTAGTCGTGTACGAAGGTTTTAGTAGTGCTCGAAATAAGCCTTAGTCGATCCCTTGAGATCGCGCAACAAGTATGCTTAAAGGTTTTTTTATGGACAGAAATGATGTTGTTTTTAATGATTTTCTCCAAAAATCATTAAAACAACATCATTTCTGTCCGAAGGGACTTTTGAAAATTAAATTAAAAACGAAGTTTTTAATTTAATTTTCAAAAGATAGTGTCAAGTGGTCAGATAAACTTGTCCATTTCTTTTTCCCGAATAGAGTACGCATGAGGCATTAACAATTCCACAATTCTACCATTCCACACATAACAATAGCCATCAAAGCTCCGTATTCCTACTGACCAAACGTTGCGTAGCTCGATATTCATCATCTTCTAGTCCATCGCCATCCCAATCTAAAATACCGACGTATCGACTCGTGCCGTTCGCTTCGACAGTGATCTCATAGGTGTAGGACGCATTGGGCGAAATAAGCATCAAAGTATCACCAATCAGATTCCAAAGTCCACGCTGCGAATCGTAGACATCGCCATTCAAAGCAATGAAATCTTGCCGATAGGTGCTGTCCGCTAAAAAATAGGAACGAACGGGTTTCACCGAAAGCGTCTCCTCCCAGTTTTCTTCCTGCACCTCGAAAACCCTTTGCGAATCAGGAATTCCCATCGTTTGATTGAAAGTAACTTTCAGCGAAGTTTGCTCCCAAATACCGATCAAATCCCTTCTTTCCAGTCGATCTTCGGTCGGCTCGCTCGCTTTCGTATTGTCAGTTTGGCAAGCAGCAAAGAGTAATAATAAAAAAAGGTAAATTGTAGATATTTTTGTTTGCATGATATTTCGACATGTTTATCTGAATTGTGAAAGTAGTTGACACTTTAGAACTCAAATGGCTAATTTTTATTTAGGGTTGTACAAAGTCTCAGTTTCGTTAACATTTTACTTGAAAATAACCTGAGTCAATGCAAAGAATTCGCGCAACAAGTATGCTCAGCAATTCTCTTCGGACGGAAACACAAATTTCAACTTATTTTTTGGAGAAAAATAAGTTGAAATTTGTGTTTCCGTCCATAAAAATCCTTCAAGCATACTTGTTGCGCGATCTCGA
>JBCDKV010000566.1:0-3837 GCA_038746215.1 Bacteroidota bacterium
AGAAATGATGTTGTTATGATGATTATTTCCAAAAATCATCAAAACAACATCATTTCTGTCCGAAGGGTCTTTTAAAAATAGAATTAAAAACTTCGTTTTTAATTCTATTTTTAAAAGATAATGCCAGGCAAGTGGATAAACTTGTCGGAAAAAATAGGGAAAATTTGTATTTCCGTCCATAAAAAACCTTCAAACGTACTTGTTGCACGATCTAAAGTACTTTACTAGAATTTACCTCAGGCACTGCTCAAAACTTCGTGCACGCCTAAATGAAAGTAAGAAATTTTTATCTCATTCTACTATTTATCTGCTATTAAGCTCTCCCAACTTTTCCAGTAACCACTTTTTATTCACAATCTTATCATCGGCGGCGACGGCTTGCGATAGCTTCTCGAAAGCAGTCTGCCACTTGTCTGTCGATTCGTAAGCTTGTTTTGATCGGAGCAAGGCTAATTTTTTGGTGTAGCGTACTAAGCTATCAATACCATTTCGATAATCTTGGGATACTTCTTTTTGTCGTTTCAAATACTGTCGAAAAGTATCGCTCAGCGTGAGTAAAGCTTCTGTTTCTTCGAGTTCGTAGTAGGTGTAGAGCAACATGGACTTTGCGGTAATAGCGTAGCGTACATCGGAGATGTCCAGATAAATCAAGAGTTTTAAGGCTTGGTCGTAACGTTTGTTGTAGTAATGCAAAGCAGCTAGGTTAAAATTGTAGGCATTTTCCCGCTGATCTGGATGCAAATGTGCTTTGTAGTCTGCTATAAACTGCGCCACCCAATCCTGTTCGCCGACGCGCAAACCCGAAGTGACGATATTTTTGTAATGCCACTCGGACAGATAATCTTGCTCGAACAGTAAGCCTTTTTGGAGTTGTACACGGGTTAGATCGAAGACGTATTTGACAAATTCGGATTGTCCTTCGTTGATTTTAGCAGCACAGAAATTTTGTAGATATAGATAAGCAGCTTGTTGTTCTTTGCGACTGAAGAATTGAACATTTTGCGCCACAACTTCCAATGTCCGCAAATAGCTTTCCACACTTCTTTGCCTCAACATCTGATAAATTTGATAATAGACGGCGATGGAAGGTATGCCTTGATAATACGTCCAGTTTTGCGTGACTTCTGCCACTAAAACATCCAATAATCGACTCGAATAGGCGACTTGCAAAGTACTTTCCCGTACTAGTATCTCACAAGCATCGCGTAACTTTTCAGACAGGTAAAAATAGTCCAAATGGTTCTGCTTGCGTTGCAAACTATCATCACTTTTGTACTGCCGCAATTGCTCGTAGTACTGGTCGGTTTCCTTAGCAATTCGATAACTAGCATACTGAAATTGAGCATCTTTGTGTGGATATGCTTCCAACCAATTTTCACTACTTTTCAAAGCCTTTTCGTAGCCTTTGAAGTAGGTCTTTGTCCGCATTTGAATGAGCAAAGCTGTCTGCTGTTCCAGTTCGTTAGCTTGCAACTGCTCCTGCGCTAAAAAAGTGCGCAACAGATTTTTAGTGTAAGTAAAAATGATCGCCAATTGAGCTTGATCGTGTTTTTTTTGCCCGAAAACGATTTTAAATAGATGTTTTCGATCACATTGCTTTGAGTGAAAGTTGGGATAAATATCGCTTAGGTGCTGCACTAATGCAATCACTTTTTCATGCTTATTGAAATAAGGAGATTGTACGAATTCCCGGAATCGCGTCATTTCCTTCCTATCCAATCGTTCCAACAACCGAAATAAATTGTTCTTATGCATAGTAAAATCCAAAAATTTTCAAAACAAAATTAAATATAAATTACTTAAAATCAGTTATTTATAAATAATTTAACACCTATACTGGTATAAAAAAATCCAAAAATAGCAAATGAAAGTCTTTTTATACAAAGCGAACATCCTGCATTTTTGTGGTGCAATTACAAATGGAACACCCAACTGGTTTTTCTGCGAGCATCGTCTCTCATACAATACAAGACGAAGGCGTAGACAATAATATACATCATCCCTATTCAAGAGACGATACTCACATAAGTGACCCATTGATTTTTTAAAAACATTCAAGCTTTTACCATGAACAAACTTTTAATCTTTTTACTACTCTGTTGCTTTGGTCAACAACTTTTTTCACAAGACACTACCAATCTATGCCTGAATTTTGAGGCACTTCCCCTGGACGAGATGTACGGCTCAACGACGGGCTACGAAGCAGGTGATCGCTTTTTTGTAGAAAATGGGATCGTCGGAAGTTTACAGCCGTTTTTCTACCGAGATGGCAGCAGTGAGTTTTTTGCTGCGACCGTACTAGATGATCCTTTCAATCTCCAAGACGATCATGCCGCCAATGAGAAGGGCTTATTCATTAGTAATATAAACATAGATGTTGACTTCACCGCTTTTTCGGAGGAAGTCACAAGTGTTCGGCTAAATTTTGCCGATGGTGGTGGTGAAGAAAACCTTGCAGTCAACGGAGAAGAAACAAAGATTGTGGAACGGATCAGTCAACTCCATGGACAAGAAATTGCCGAAGGCGTCACTGCCACTTTCCGGATAGATAGCAGCTTTTTCCCACTGGAACAAGGTATCCTTTTGCTAGAAGGCCCAATTAAGAATTTGACCATTGGTGGACAGGAGTTTTTTATTGATGATCTATGTGTTTGGACAAACGGTGCTTCCAGTTGTGATATACAAGATTTGGGTATAGGACTCTTGCAATGCTTGGAAGACACACATTACAGCGGATTGGTCAATTTCAAATACAATGGTGTAGGAGGTGAATCTTTTGATTATTACCTAGATGGTGAGTTACTAGGAACTAGGTCTTTAGAGGAAGTCCCACTGCGATTAGAGTTTCCTTATCAAAATGATCGTACGGAATCGAATCTAACCGTTTGTATTACTGGGCAAAGTGATTGCTGCCAACGCATACGGTTTGATCAGCCTAATTGTGGTTTTGTGGGAGATTGTGCGATTGATTTTGTTGATTTGTATGCTACGGAATGTGATGACAATGGCGAATTTTTCGTCAATTTCTTTGTAGATAGGACCGAGGGCGGTGAACAAGGCTATTTCATAGAAGATGTCTTTCGTGATGTGTACGGGCCGTTTGCCTATTTGGATTCGACGGTTGTGCTTGGTCCTTATAGCGATTTAGACGATGTGCCGCTGACCTTTACGATCATTGATGCCGAAGATGAAAGCTGTACGGCACAAAGGGAATTATTCGATATTTGTTCAGCTTGCCGTTTCGAGGAAGTATTTTTTGACCCAAGACCTTGCGACGAAAACGGTCAATTTCTACTGGATATTTTCCTGTTTGCACGAGGTGGTAGTTCGGAGGGTTTCTTCATTAATTACATGGGAGAGCTATTTGGGCCGTTCAGCTATCAGGATAGTATCGTAACGATTGGTCCGTTGAGTACAGGATTTGATGCGCCACCACAGATTACCATCTTCGACGCTGAAAATCCCAACTGTACCTATTCTGATATACTTGGATTGCCCTGTGGCGTAGATTGTAACTTACGTTTAGCTGCAGAACTGACCGATTGTGATACCAATGGCTTATTCTTTGCAAGTATCATTGCTACGGGCGGTTTTGCAAATTATACCATTGAGGCAGGTGGACGAATATGGGGACCTTTTGCCTATGGAGACCGCAATATACGTATCGGACCGTTTCAAAATACAGCCAACAACGACTTCTTCGTCATCATCCACGATCAAACCTTGCCCAATTGTAGTGATACGCTCGCATTGGAAAGCCCTTGTTTCGTCAATGATTGTGGGATTGAAAATATCGCTGTGGACGTCACCGAGTGCAGAGCGGATGGTACTTTTGGA
>JBCDKV010000567.1:0-3837 GCA_038746215.1 Bacteroidota bacterium
ATGAGTACAAGAACACGCTGCTGGTAGAGCAGCCCAATACGGATTTTGCCTATATCATCGGGCGACAGTTTTTGTTTGATGCTTATCATTTGCCGCTTCTACAACAATTAACTAAAAGTCAAGACCCACAAATAGCAGCAATCGCCGAAAAGTCAATCAAAGAAGTACGCTACCACAGCCGATTTTCCGCAGAATGGGTAAAACGACTAGGAGACGGAACTGCGGAAAGCCATCGACGTATGCAACTAGCCATCAGTGATCTGTGGTCTTACACAGCAGAACTATTCCAGCCAACCCCACTTGAACTTGAGCTACAAGCAGTTGGTATCGCTGCGGATTTAGCTTCTTTGAAAGAGACGTATTATACCAAGGTCACCGCTGTTCTAAGAGAAGCCACATTACGAATACCAGACACTAAATATTTTAAGTCAGGCGGCAAGAAAGGCATACACTCGGAGCAACTAGGCTTCATTTTAGCAGATTTACAATACATGCAACGGGCTTATCCAAATATGGCTTGGTGATTTTTTGGAGTGATTAGTGTTTGAATGTTCGATTGTTTGAGTCGGGACACGTAGCGTTTTTAACCATACAACAATGAAACCATACAACGATAAAACCATAGAAACATGAAAGAAATAAGAACATTATTGCAAGAAGTGAGCGATCCAGAGATTCCTGTGTTGTCTATTATGGATATGGGCGTGGTGCGCGAGATAGAAGCAGATCAACGAGAGGTTTTGGTAAAAATAACACCTACTTATTCGGGTTGCCCAGCTATGGATACGATTGCGACGGAGATCAAGTACAAATTGGATCAAGCTGGCTATAAAACTAAGGTGGAATTGATACTTTCGCCTGCTTGGACGACCGATTGGATTACCGCAAATGGTCGGAAAGCATTGGAGGAATATGGTATCGCAGCCCCTTTGGAAGCCTCTAAAGATAAGCTCGCTTTGATGGGGCAAAGTAAAATGGTGAAGTGTACCAACTGTGGCTCTGAGAATACGAAAATGTTGAGTCAGTTTGGTTCGACGGCTTGCAAGGCACTGTTCCAATGCAAAGATTGTTTAGAACCCTTTGATTATTTTAAATGCCTGAAATAGTAATTAGCTTTTCGCAGCTAGCTTTTAGCTGTCAATCGCCAAATACTAACAGCCAATCGCTAATGCAATGAACACTATCCTATTCGACAAACAGGCAAGTATCGCCACCATTACGCTCAATCGTCCAAAAGCCTATAACAGCGTTACACGCGAACTTGCTTTTGCCTTCCAAACTGCGATGGATGAATGTGCCAATGATGAAACGATCAGGGTTGTCGTAATCACAGGTGCAGGCAAAGCTTTTTGTGCGGGACAAGATTTGGTGGAAGTAACCACGCCCGAACAGATGCCTGGCTTTCAAACCATTCTGCAAGAGCATTTCAATCCAATCATTAATAAAATCGTTCAACTAGAAAAACCCGTACTGGCGGCTGTGAATGGTGTGGCGGCTGGTGCTGGGGCAAGTATCGCTCTAGCTTGCGACATCATTGTAGCGGCAGAAACCGCTAGCTTTATTCAAGCATTCAGCAAAATTGGTTTGATTCCCGACGGTGGCAGTACCTACACCTTACCTCGAATCGTTGGTTTTCAAAAAGCACTGGCTCTCGCCATGCTGGGAGATAAAGTAAGTGCTGCCGAGGCGGAAAAAATGGGCATGATCTACAAATTTTTCCAAAAGGAGCAGTTTGACGATGAAGTGCAAAATTTAGCAAAACGGCTTGCGCAGATGCCCACCAAGGGACTCTCCTACATAAAAAAAGCTTTCCATCAAAGTCTAAACAATACTTTAGCAGCACAATTGGAAGTTGAGACTAACTACCAACTACTCGCAAGCGAAACAGCAGACTATCAAGAAGGGGTACAGGCATTTTTGGAAAAGCGGAAGGCGGTGTTTATAGGGCGATGAAACAAGTGTTTACTTTGTACCACGTTCCAACAACAATTGCATCAAGTGATCCTTATGTTTTCTCGAAATAGGAACATGCGTATCATCTTTCAATATAATACGGTGTTCCTCTTTTGTTTTAATACTCTTGATATAAGTTAAATTAATGACATAGGATTGATGCGGGCTAAAAAATTGTTCTTGGTCGAGTATCAGTTTGTAATGTCCTAGATTTTTAGAGGCGACTACTGCTTCTCCTGATTGAAGATGAAAGGTGGTATAATTGCCGCTGCCTTTCAGGAATACGATTTCTGTTGCTTCTAATATTCTGATGTTTTCAGCGGAAGAAACGATAATGGATTTCTGAACTTTTTCCTTACCCAATTGGGTGAAATACGCAATCTGCTGTTCGAGTTGTTGACGACGCAGATGTTCTTCTATTCGATGAATAGCTGCTATCAAGTCTATCGGTTCGATGGGTTTCAGTAAATAGTGGATGGCATTCAATTGAAAAGCTTTTGCCGCATATTCTTCGTGGGCGGTCGTAAAAATCAACTGAAAATCAATACTAGGCAAAGCTTCTAACAAATCAAAACCGCTGTTTGTACCGATAGCAATATCTAGAAAGACCAGATCAGGCAACAACTGTTCAATCTGTCTTTTCCCCTCCTTGATACTTGACGCATCTGCGATGATTTTTACCTTTGGGCAGTACAGTTTGAGTAAATGTTTCAAGGCAGATCGGGCGGCTTTTTCGTCGTCTATTACAATGGCTTTTATCATGTTTATTTTTTTGAGAGCGTTGAGCGGTTGAGCGGATTTTCTCTTTACTGCTTCATTCCTATTTTAATTTTTACGGTTGTTCCTGATTGATCTGTTTGTCCATTTTCAATCGTTACAATTTCATCTTCACTTGTATTCAGCAATTTCAACCGCTTTTGAGTCACTGACATCCCAACCGATTTGTAGGCTTTAGCAGTAGCAAAATTTCCATCTTGATAACCTGTTCCATTGTCCTTTACAATCACTAAAAATTCTTTCTCACTGATTTTTTCAAACCGAATCTCAATCTTTCCCTTATCAGGAAGCTTAGATAATCCATGCAGCACTGCATTCTCGACATAAGGCTGAATCAGCATCGGTGGAAAGTGAAAATCGTGCGGATTGATCTGTTCATCTACTTGGATGTCATACTCAAATCCCTGTTCAAAACGCTCTCGTTCTAAGGCTAAATAATTATCCAATAAACTGACTTCTTCGGCTAAGCTAACTTGCCCATCTACAGAAGCATTTAGGTTTTGGCGCACCAATTTAGCAAAACGAGCCAAGTATGCTACCGCACTTTTTTGATCATTTTCCAAAATGAAATTCTGAATAGAATTCAAACAATTGAAAATAAAATGTGGATTCATTTGGGCTTGCAAAGCTACTTTTTCTAGTTCAGTCACTTGCTGTTGGAAAGCACTTTCCTTCTCGATTTGACGAACGCGAGTGCGATACCACCAATAAGTAATTGCAGCAATGCTCAAAAGCACTAAAGTCCGAAACCACCAAGCTTCCCACCAAGCAGGTAATACTGCAAAACGATAAAAGCTGCTTGCACTCCAATAACGATCTTCATTTTGGGCTTGCACTTCAAAGGTGTATTGTCCTTTGGGTAAAGCAGGGTAGTTGACGTTTAGGTTCTGAGTATACTGCCAATCATCTGCCGCTCGTAGGCGATAGCGATAAGGAATGCGTCCTTGCATTCGATAATTAAGAGTAAGATAGCGAAATTCAAAATTGTTTTGATCGTGTGCAAAACGATTTTGACTAAGATTCGTCTCGCTTCCATTTACCTTCACCCACTGCATCATAGGTGCAGGCGATTCCTTGTTTTCAGGATGTTCATAAAACTTCACCAAG
>JBCDKV010000568.1:0-3826 GCA_038746215.1 Bacteroidota bacterium
AAAAAGTAATATATTTTTTCTAAAAAAAAGAAACACAAAATAGCATATTTTTCAATATTCTGAAAATCAGATACTTATATTTTATATTTCATTTTTTTCAATTTGAAAATACGTCTCTTTTTGAGAATTAAATTTATTCGATAGTCAGAAACGCAAAAATGTACCTCTAATACGGTAGTAACTTATACTGCTACTGTACTGCATCCTTATCTGCTTCGTCTGTTGCCGTTCCTTCTGTTTCGGGTGCTTCTTCGGATGCTGTCCCTTCCTCAGTTTCGGTTACCTCCTCAGTTGCTGTTTCTTCTTCATCAGTTACTTCTTCCTCCTCCAGCAATCCGTGTTCTTTCAGATACACATACCATTTGACTACTCTTTTCATATCACGCAAATAAACGCGCTCTTCGTCGTAGTTCGGTAAAATATCCATAAAATACTCCTTGATTACCTCATTAGCCACACCTGCCTCTGGAGGCGGATTGTCAACTTCTTGTTCGGTCATTTTCTCAAAGACCTTATCAATATCTATGGCATCTCCGTTATTCAGATAAATCCCTACGGTATTCAAGGGTGTGAAATTATGTCGGCGAGTAGGTACGAATTTACGCTTACCCGTTTCTATATTTTCTACAATTAATCCATTGTTACGGTTGGCAACTACCCTAAAAATCCCATTGTTGCTGTTTCCAGTAATGGAAACTATTTTTTCTAAATTCATATGTAAGAATAATATTTTATTACTTTGGTGCACTTGATAAGGAAACACTTCGCAAAGATACAATACCTAATTTAAACTTAGTAGTCATTCAAGTTAATGCTGTTGAGTGGAATTTGAGGGAGTTTTGGATTTAAGCAAGGCAAAAAACGTAAGCATAGCCATAGCTACGATGAGGCTTTTTAACATTCACGAAGTGGTGCAAAGCAGAAAAGATTGAGTATCTTTTCAACGTAGTGAACCGCTAGCAGATGGGATGCCAAATTCAAAAATCACCAAATTACCCGACAGGATTAGCTTGAATGACTAATAAGGACTTGAAGTTAGAGCTTAGCAGAAAGCCGCTTGCAATTCGTGCACATTTCTAAAACAAATCAACAAAAATTGGCTTTCATTTACGATTGAAGTTAGTTTTTCTCCTTTGCATTGACAATACAGATTTTTAATAACTCATGCCCACACCTAAAACACATCAAGCTTTTCAGCGATACTGGCGACTATATTTTCAAGAAGAAACGGATCGTTTTCTAAGACACGAAACTTCTTATCTACAAAATTTATTACCCGCCATGGCAATGAATCTGACGACTTATCAAGTGTTAGATTTATATAGAAAACGCCTCGGAAATCGTTTCATGGAAGCGATTGACCCAACCAATACCGTTTCGAGTCCACTAATCCAGCAAAAAAACAGCATCTGGATCAAGCACACCAATATGGTGGGCATCAATGTGAGAACCATCGGCAGTTTTTGGAATATTATGAAATATATGCTGACCGTTCCAGCCGCTCAGCAGTCCGTCCATATCTTACCGATTTGGGAGCCTGGCGTGGTGGCAAGCCTGTATGGTATGAGTAGTTGGAACATCAATCCAGCATTTTTTAGCACCTCTCTGGCGCTCAGCATTCCACATTTAGACACGGTAGAAAAGCAACTTAAAGTCGTGATGAATCTGCTTCATGCTACGGGCAGGATTGTCGGGATGGATGTCATTCCGCACACCGATCGTTACGCAGAAATTGTGCTGGCGCATCCGCAGTATTTTGAATGGCTAAGGCGAAAAGATTTTACAATTGTAGACCATTGTGCCAATCTACACGAGGCGGTACAAGACCTTATTTTGGAATTTGTCAGGGAGGAAGGAGCAGCCGTACCACAAGCCTTTCCTTGGGAGCGAGTGCTATTTTTCAGTCGCGATTTTCCTGAACCAAAGCGATTGGAAGTACTTTTTGGCAAAAAAACAGACTATCAAGGACGACTAACTCGACGAAATCAATTGATTTCTAAGCTTTTCTACGCTGGCTACGAACCCGTTCCTGCTACGATGGCACCACCCTATCGAGGGCTGGAAGTCGATCTCGAACCAGCCGCGAAAACAGTGGATGCCGATGGTCGAGTGTGGCGCGATTATCGAATTACCAAACCAGCGTCTATGTCTCGTGTCTTTGGTCCGCTCACCCGCTACAAACTCTACGACAGACAGGACGATAATCAAAACTGGGCGATTGATTTTGAACAGCCTCGAACTGCCGTTTGGCAATACGTCTGTGAGCAATACCAAAAAGTGCAAGCCACTTACAATTTTGATTTCATGCGTGGCGATATGTCCCACGTACAAATGAGACAGACGGGCGTTCCAAAAACGGTGGACAACTACTACGATATACACCGCAGCATCAAGCACTATATTCAAGCACATACCCCTTATTTTGCCTATTTTGCAGAAACATTTATGGCACCTCCTAACGAAATGGGCTATGGCAACGAGGTGGAACACCTACTGCAATCAGATGCGGATTCTACACTGGGCGATTTACAATCTATGGTGGTCGGCTCAGAGCGATTTTTGTCCGAATTGGCGCGTTATGACGAGACTTTGCGAACCACTCTACTTGCCCCCAATTTCACGATCCTGACCGCCGATAAAGACGATCCTAGATTCGATCAATTCTATCTGAAGGGCAATGAAATTCGTCTATTCTGTGGACTCTTCCTCACCGATATGCCCAGCTACGTCGGACTAGGCTTTGAAGTTCGCGACCCGCATCCAGTGCCTGCGCCCAATGAGCATTATACCAAATTGTATGTCTTTCAAATGCAGGAAGGGTCAAAAGCTACTCGACACCCTTACGTTTGGGGTAAAAATGGAGAGTTGTTTCATCGAATTAGTCGGTTGCGTACTTTTGTGGAAGCGATATTGCCTACGATTTACGGTAAATCAGTGCAGTGGTTGATTGCCCCCAGTGAAAAGCAAAAATGGGTAGCCTGGCAAGTAGAAAACTATCTATTTCTCGCTAATTTTGATTGTGAACAAGCGGCAAAGTTGGATGGACTAGCAGAACTGGAAATAGCGCACTTCTTATTTTCTACGCATCAAGAAGAAGACGAATCGGCAAGCATCTTGATTGAGGGAGAAGGCAAGGTTTATGAGTTGCAGACAACGTGATGAATGTCAAATCTCCCATAATTATGGGACTTTTCGATAAGTTGATCTGCTTGATTGGTATTAGGGAATCTGTAAGAGATAAGCTACCCAAATTTTGCGAAGCTATTTTTTCTTTAGTCAAGGCGAAAAACGTAGACATAGCAGGGCTACGGCGAGGCTTTTCAACGCAGAATAAAGGAAAAAGAGCGAGTAAAATGGGTAGGTTATCTTTTACAAGTTCCCTTATCTTTCGAAAAAGATGTCAACTACTTTTACGGTTCAGATAAACATGTCGAATTTTTACAAAGTTTTTAGCAATACCTGAGATAAATTGTAGTGAAGTGCTTGAGATCGCGCAGTACTTTTATAATCATAATACATGCCAACACAAAAAGCATTCAGCAGCATACTACACAAAAAAATATCCGAAGAAATCTAAAGCGCTTAACTACAAAACGAAAAAAAACCTATATTCACGGTTTTTAGCAACGGACAAAAAATAAGTTTCGCATTTTGACCGAGCAGGTTTTGTTCTGCTACTACTCAGCAAAAGGGATGTAAGGGTTTCCTTTTCTGAGTCTAACGTAGGCATCCTCTCGGCTAGCGAGGCTTTTCAACACCGTAGTAGGACAAAAGATGCCGTCACAAATCGGGAAGTTATTATTTGACCGTTACTTATTGCCTATCC
>JBCDKV010000569.1:0-3826 GCA_038746215.1 Bacteroidota bacterium
AAAAACCTTTGGGCATACTTGTTGCGCGATCTCAAACGCTTTACTAAGTCTTAAAAGTTTAGTAAAACTATCACTGCCACAAAATGAAGTATTTTACCCGTTATTCGCATTTATAATAGATATTAGTCAAGTTCCTGAGATCGCGCAACAAATATGCTCAGCCCTTCTTCTGTTAAGAAAAATGAGACTTCGTACAACCATAACAAACCATCTATAATTCATCCATTACATGCAAGCTTTGAGTCGTAACTGTCTTCTAATTTTCTTTGGACTCCTATTCCTGCTGAAAGGGCAGAGCCAACAGCCTGATAAGCTGCTGCAATCGCCTTCCGATACCAGTGCAATTTTGGCAGCACAATGGGAGCGCATCGAACAGTATGCTGCGGCAAAAGACACCGCTCGACTGTATCCACTGCTAGAAAGCTATCAAAGATTGAGCCATCAATACGGGTTTAGATTTGAGGAGCAGTTTGAAAAGGAACGGCTACATTTTACTTACCATCAGCTTTTTGATGAGCTATTTTTGCTAATGGATCAGACGGGTGATTTGACGATTGATGAAGTCCTGCAGCCTAAAAATCAGGCAAAATTTATGCCCAATAATAGTGATTCGGGGATTCAGCGCGATATATTGACTTTTTTACCACTTCCAACCGCCTACGACGTATCCAGTGTCTACTGGCTTAAATTGAAGGCTAAAAATCTCAGCGCAGCGACAAAGGAAGCTTGGTTTATGATTGGATGGAACGAGCGAACTTGGAAATCCATAACAGCATACAAAGCGGAAAATGGGCAAATCAAAAAAATAGGAGATAGCGGTCTCGGTCGGCCAATAGCAGAAAAAATGGCGGAAGATTGGCGCAGTTTAGTTCAAATAAAAGTGAAGCCCCAAAGCGAAGTTGACTTCTATTTTAGGCTTTCAGGAGCTTTCTATCCAGATTATCCAGATCGAATTGCACTCTATCATTTTGACAATAAATCCTATTGGAGTCAAAAAAGCTTCGCTTTGCTTGAAGATGGTCTATTCTTAGGCATGACTTTTCTTTTGCTGTTATTGACTACGGTGCTTTATTATTATGATCGACAAAAAGACACCCTATTTTTCTTGATTCACTTGGCTGGTATATGCATACACGATTTTGCCAACAAAGAACACATAGGGGCTAGCAATTTGTCCAACGAGTTTTTCCCTACCACCATGGAAAGTGGCGAACTGCTGGGACGTCTTGGCTTTTTTCTAATGTTCTATGGCTTCGATTTTTTTGCCATTACTTTTTTGAACGCAAAAGAGTATGCACCTAAACTACGAAAATTAATTGTGTGGGTCTTTTACATCAAAACGGGGCTTTATGCTTTTATATCGTTCTTCGAGCTTGTTCTATATCCTTACTTCGAGTACCCTTACATGCACCAAGCCTACTTATTCTATACGCTCTTGCTGTTGACGTTCTTGACGCCACTGGTCGTACTGATTCTGGGCGTGGTTACGCTGAATAAGAAAAATCCGCTCTCCAAGCTGTTTATACTCGCCTTTTTGCCCATTGTCTTGGTCAGTTTGATTAGTTTTTTTGGAGAAATACTTTTCAGTAACTTTTTCTCTTCCAATCAGCTACACATCGCTTCTCGATTAGGACACCTTGCCAATTATGTACTATTTGCCATTGCCATTGTCTACAAACGTCAAATGGAGCGCAAACAGATCATGGAGAAAAGACTGGAACTGGATACACAGTTGTATCAAGAAAAACAGGAAGCCAGACGACTTAAAGAATTAGATAGTTTCAAAACTCAGCTTTACACCAATTTGACCCACGAATTTCGGACTCCACTCACCGTTATTTTGGGGATTACTAAGCAACTTTCGGCAGCTTCTAAGCAAGAGTTAGCGCATTTAGCGCAATTGATAGAGCGAAACGGCCGCAACCTACTAGAAATCATCAACCAATTGCTCGATCTCTCCAAACTCGAAAATAATGCTTTCCAACTCCACTTACAAAACAGTGATATCGTCTCTTTTTTCCGTTATGTGACCAACAGTTTTCAAAGTTACGCAAATAGCAAGAACCTTTCACTCCAATTCCACACGACCATCGAGCAACAGCACATGGATTTCGATCCAAAATGCAGCACCCAAATCCTGAGTAATCTCATCAGTAATGCTTTGAAATTCACATCATCGGGCGGTAATATTATCGTAAAAGTGAGTGTGGAAAATGACAATTTATTGCTTCGAGTGTCCGACACAGGCATTGGCATACCCACCGATCAGTTGCCTAATATTTTTGATCGCTTTTTTCAAGTAGACAACTCTTCCACTAGAAAAGGCGAAGGAACAGGAATTGGACTGGCACACACCAAACTTCTAGTTGAATTGATGCGAGGACGTATTATAGCGGAAAGTGAATTGGGTAGAGGGACGACTTTTTTTGTGCATTTACCGATTCAACAAAGCATCCAGCCAACTAAGGTCGAAACGTTGATACCGACAGATCAGCTACCGATAGCAGCTAGTGAATCACAGCGTTCAGGTACTCCAATCGCATCGCCAAAACCTAGCAAACAGACTGCTGATTTACCACAAATTTTAATCATTGAGGATAATCCAGATGTTGTTTTTTATCTCCAATCTTGTCTAGTAGAACAATATCAACTGGATATTGCCTACAACGGGCGAGTCGGCATTGAAAAGGCAATCGAAAATATTCCTGACCTCATCATTAGCGACGTGATGATGCCCGAAAAGGATGGCTACGAAGTTTGCGATCAGCTAAAAAAAGATGAAAAAACCAGTCATATTCCCATCATTTTATTGACCGCCAAGGCGGACAACGATTCCAAGATGACGGGACTTAGAAGGGGCGCAGATGCTTACCTGACGAAGCCTTTTGATAAAGAAGAACTCCTGATAAGATTATCGCAAATGATTGCGCAAAAAGAGCGACTACTCGCGCATCTTTCTCAGCAAATTGCTGGCGAGACCAAGGACGAATCCATTTTGATAGAAGATGCTTTCATTCAAAAAGTCCGACAGATTGTTGCGCGAAACTTCGAAGATGAACATTTTGCACTCCCCATGCTCTGCAAAAAAATAGGCATGAGTCGTTCTCAGCTTTACCGAAAAATGAAAGCCCTAATTGATGTGTCGCCCTCCGAATTCATTCGTAATTTCCGTCTGCGAGAAGCTAAAAAATTGTTGGCGCAGGGAGAGCTAAACGTCTCGGAAGTTACCTACGAAGTCGGATTCAGAGATGTCTCTCACTTTTCTAAAATTTATCAGGAGGCATATGGACATCCTCCCAGTAAAGGATAAGCACGGCTATTTCATTCTATTTTACGATGTATCAAGTTTACTAACTTTACACCACTATCTTGTCGTTTCCTTGCAGCTGAGAGTTGCTTCACTCGTTGAGAAACTTCAAACATTGAGTAGAATGAAACAGCTCTGAAAAAATAAGAATGTATACTCCATTTGGGATAAAAAAGCGCATCTTAGAGCTTGTTTGGATTTTGGTCTTTTAGTCGAAAATGAGTTGTTTTTTTGCTAATCAAGGCAGAAAAGTGTGATTTTATCTGGATAAATGAGCAATTTTTTAACGCTGAGTAGCAGAAAAATAGCCATTTGTTGACCAACTACTAAACTCCAAACAAGCTCTTAATTTTGATCTCTTTGTAGAATCGCTGAATTGTAAAAATGTTGAATTGATTGTTCTCATTTAGGGCTGTACGAAGTCTCAGTTTTGTTAACATTTTACTAGGAAACAGCATGAGCCAATACAAGAAAATTGAGCAACAAGTATGCTCAGTAAGTTTCTTCGAACGGAAACAC
>JBCDKV010000570.1:0-3819 GCA_038746215.1 Bacteroidota bacterium
ACTTCTGGCTCATCGGTCGTTACTCTCGTCCAAATAATCACTGCATCTTCCAATGGATCACCAGAGGCAACGCCATGATAAAAAGGTGCGAGTTCGGATTGAAAAAGATCGTCGAGGCGTTGGCTGAAAAGGGTAGAACTTGCTATTGTAGCAAGTAAGCAAATGAGTAATAATTTATGCATGGGTATGCTATATTTTTTGTTAACATAAGATATAATGGGAAAGTGAAGTCGGCTTGTTTAGTTGTCGAAATTCGATTAAGGCTAGTTTAAGTTGCTGTTAATTTTATGCTACAATTTGACTGCTCCCCAAACATCATCTAACAAAATTCTTTGATGCGTAAAACCAATTTTCCTTAGTCTTCTCGCTACTTCCTCGAATGCACCTGTGATACAATCAGGATGGTGAGTATCTGAGGACAAATGAATAGGAACATTACGCTCATAAACCATTTCCAGTATCCAAAAGCTAGGATCAGGTTCTTCGGTATAGCCTTTGTAAAAACTTTTGGTGTTCACTTCTACTATGACGTTGGAGTCTTGAATAACATCTAAAGTTTGCTGAACAGCTTTCACATACCACGGCTCCGTTTCGTCAAAAAAGAGTTGATCTTTATTATTTTTTTTGATGCGATCTAAATGTCCTAAAATGGTAGGAGGAGCAGTCTGAATCATCTCGCGGGTCAACTCAAAATAGCGTTCGACCAAGGCGCGATTATCACCATTGTATAGCTCATTAATTCCTTTTTGTAAGCCCAACGCAGTATTATCAATACTAAACAATTGCTGTTTATCTTCATACAAACCTGCATGATGCACCGAGCAAATCGTATAATCTAAATTCGCATCCAAAATTGCTTGATGCTCCACATCCATCACTGCTGGAATGTAGTCCACTTCCATGGAACAGTAGAGTTGAATTTGGTCTTTGTATTTTTCCTTTAGTTGTTGAATTTTAGCCGTGTAAGCTGCAATTTCTTCAAAGAAGAGGTTACTTCCATTGTGATAAGGGTGCGGTCCGTGATCGGAAATACCATAAGCAGGTAATCCTAGTGCGATAGCTTGTTGGACATAAGTTTCGGGATCAAATTTGCCATCGCTAAAGCTGGTGTGAGAGTGATAGTTTGTCCATTGCATAGGTGCTGCTTTTGTTTCATAAGCAACAAAAGTAAGGTTCTGGTAAAGTGATTTCCTCTAGTTAATAAGATTTAAAGAAACATTTAAGCTGAGTTTACATTGATTTTTGTTATCCACAAACAAACTAAATCCACCGAAGAGAAACGTGTAAATAAATTCTACGCTTAAATTTTCTTTGTTCACTGAGATTTTATCTCAATTCATTCCATCTTAAATAGAGCTTACTGCTAGATGCTACATTTTTGTAATGTCAATTTTATTCATTTGAACACTCAAAAATGTAGTAATCAATGAAAACATTAATTTTTAGCTTAATCTTTTTCACGCAGTTTCAATTAACGGATCAACCTATCTCTTCCCCAGCTATTTATCCTGGTGGAACAACTGCTTTAATAGAGCATGTACAATCAAATTTAGAATATCCCCTATCTGCAAGGGAAGAAGCAATTGAAGGGATAGTGAAAGTTGCTTTTATCATTAAAACTGATGGAACTATAGGTTCTGTAGGTATTATCAACGGATTAAATGAAGCGTGTGATGCAGCGGCAAAAGCAGTTGTAGAGTCTATGCCCAAATGGTCTCCCGCTTTCCAAAACAACATACCTGTCAGAAGCAGATTAGTGCTGAGTATTAAATTCGATTTGGGATGATATTTCGCAAATTCTCAACTTTAGTAAAATGCTAAAGTCGAGTTCGATCAAATGACAATCAGTTATTACCTTTCAGTTGATTTTCTATCTAATCTATACCTAATGGCAAGGAAATAAGAGCATGTTTGGAGCATTATTTTCCTATAAACCAACATTCTATGAACCTGACTGCATGAAAAATAAACCCCGTATCCAGATATGCAGTTAATTTTTCACCTTGTCAGAACCACAAACTGCTGATTTCTAGTTCAATCCTGCTCCAAACAAGCTCTAAGAACTCAATTACTTCTTAGCTACGGCAAAAGCAATCGTAGCAGCAGTGTTGATATGTGCTCCTGAAACATCACCAATCGCGTAAATCATGGCAATGGCAATGAAACCAAAAGTAAAAGCAATCCCTAGATGCCCAACAAGACCACCGCTCACTTCATTGATGACGATTGCACCCGTACCACAAAACACGAGCGCATACGTTCCAATTAATTCCTCAATGTATTTATTCATTTCCAAACCAGGTCAAATCGTTAATAAGCCTTCCGCAACATATCAGCATATACATCAGGCAGCGGACTTGCTTCAATGGCGGTTGCCACTTTTTCAATATCGTATGCCACTATGATAAATTCTACACTTAGGCTCTCTGCTGATTTCATAGATGTTTCAGGATGAATCTCTAACATCACATAGCAAGCTCTATTATCTCCATCTTTTGGTTTGCTAACCGAACCAACATTGATAGCGTGTTTGTGTGAACCATTTTCGCCTTATGTCAAGGGAGCAAAATGCACTTTTTTATCCTAAACGGAGTATAGGATAGCACTTTCAAGCGTTCGGATGCATTCAACTTACAATTATTTTTCTTCACCCCATCCTGTTGTTCAAGGCTCCGCTTCCAGCACAAATTGTAAGCCTGACCGCTGGCTTCTAACATCTGCCTTTCTGCCTATTCTTTTGATAGAATGCCTAGGGCTTTCATCGCTTTTGCCGAGGCATTTTGTTCTGCACTTTTTTTATTGAAATCGTCGGCAGCAGCTAACTTTTTTCCATCTATGAGTACTGCGACCCTGAAACGATCTCGCTTTTCGTATTTATAACGTGCCAATAGTTTATAGTGTACCGTCTGCCCATTTTTTTGACACCACTCTAGCAACTGGCTCTTGTAGTTGTCATCTACGCGCTCCAGTTCCTGAATATCGACGTAGTTGCGTAAAATCTTTTTGACGACGTAGCGTTTAGTACCGTGATAGCCCAATTCGAGATAAACCGCTCCTACCAGTGCTTCTACCGCATTACCCAGCATGGAACGACTCAGACGAGTATGATTGAGTTCGGAGAGCAAAATATCCAATTCCATCTTATCACCGATCAAATTCAGCGTTTTTCGCTTGACGATTTTTGAACGCATTTTGGTCAGAAAGCCCTCATTAGCATTCGGATATTTTTTGAATAAGTATTCAGCAACGATTGTACCCAAAACCGCATCACCTAGGTACTCTAGACGCTCGTTGTTTTGGATTGCATAGCCTTTTTCCGAAGTATTAGACTTGTGAGAGAAAGCAATCTTGAAAGTGCTAACTTTGGAAGGCGTAAAGCCAATGATCGGCTTTATCTTGCGGACGAGTTCTCGATCTGACGAGAAGTATAAGTTGTAAATCCTAAATAAAAACTTCACCTAACGAATTAATTTGGATGCTTTGTAGTTGCGCACGATATTTTTGCTGGAAAATATGACCTGTCTATCCGAATCACAAAAGTAGTTGATACTTTAGGAATGGTACACAAATAAATTTACATTTTGACTTGCTCTTTTTTCCTTACTCATCGTTATAAAAAGCCTTACAGAACATAGGCTATGCGCGGTTTTTATGCCTTGATTAAGAAAAAAATAGCCACCTCAAAATTTGTAAATTTATTTATATCCCATTCCTTAGTGTTAAACGAGTGGATAAACTTGTCGAAAATATTCGTAACAACTACAAATTAGCACAATACGAAGTCCTTATTGCTTAACAACTCAACTTATGTGAGCATTG
>JBCDKV010000571.1:0-3812 GCA_038746215.1 Bacteroidota bacterium
GATGGACCGCCACTCATGAAAAGATAGACGATGCGTTTTGCCTTGGGTGCGAAGTGTGGTAGGTTATTCAGTACCGCATCTACAGGAGAACCAGCTACTTTTGGTGCAGCGTGTTGACCGATTAAATTTCCGCCAATCAGTGAACCGAGTGCCATTGCGCCTAAGCCCAAAGAGGTTTTGGTGAGGAAGTTTCGGCGGCTTTGTTTTTTTTCTATGTTGTGGATGTCGTGGTGCATAGTTTGTGATTTTTATTGCCTGATGGGATTTGATGGGAACGCAGATTAGACGGATTGAACGGATTAGGGACGGATTTTTTACCGCTTCACCACCGTCGCATCCGCATTAATAATCGTACTCGCTACTACGGTATTCGCAGCCAAAGTCGTTTTATCGAATTGATCGTTTAGGATGTAGTCACCTGCGTTCAGCCATCCATTCATTTTTTCTGTGGCTTGCTCAAATTTGGCTTTTTCAGAATGTTGTAGTTCTAGTAGCAAGTTGAGTTCGTGTGTGGCTGCCTTGCGTCCTGTGAGTAAACGGAAGGCTTTTTGGATGCCTGTTTCTAGCTTTTCATGTTCAGAAATACGCTGACCAATTACTTTGGCAGCTTCTACATAAACGGGATCATTCATCAAGACTAAAGCTTGTAGTGGCGTACTCGTTTTTTGTCGCTTCACGGTGCAATTGGCGCGGTCGGGGGCATCGAAGGTGGCTTGGGTTGGATTCGGGACAGTTCGCTTCCAAATGGTGTAGAGACTTCTGCGATATAACTTTTCTCCTTGGTCTTGCTCGTAGGCAGTCCCATTAATCCGCCAAAGTCCATCGGGTTGATAAGGATGGACGCTCTTGCCACCAATTTTTTCGACCATTAAATCGCTTGCCATCAGGGCGTTATCGCGCATCATTTCGGCGGTTAGACGAGCGGAAGGTCCGCGTGCTAAAAATTCATTATTGGGGTTTTCGGTGGCGAGTTGTTTGGAAGCTTGGGAAGCTTGCTGATAGGTAGCGGATAGCACAATGAGTTTAATCATTTGTTTAATGTCCCAACCTGATGCTTGAAATTCTACGGACAGCCAATCTAGCAATTCAGGATGTGAAGGCAATTCCCCTTGATTGCCGAAATCGTTGGAAGTGCGCACCAAACCGCGCTCGAAAAACTGTTGCCAAATTCGATTGATGGCTACTCTCGCGGTGAGTGGATGCTCTTCGTGGAAGAGCCATTTTGCCAGACCTAGACGATTCTTAGGTAAGTCTTCGGGCATCGGCAGTACGTTTTCAGGTGTGTTTGGAAAGACTTCTTCGCCGTGCATATCGTATTGTCCGCGCTCTAAGATATAGGCTTGTTTGGGTGCTTCCATTTCTTGCATGACCATGATTTCTTGTACCGTATCCAGTGCGCTGTTGTGCTGCTGATGAAGGTCTTGCAAAGCTTGAATTTCTTGGCGGTGTTCCTTAGAAAAACGAGCTAAGTAATGCGCTTTGAATTGTTCTTTTTCGCTTGCACTCAACTCATCTTCTAGCTTTTTCAGTAAATTTTGATACGCCTTTTTATCGTATAGCTGCAAGACTTCTAAATCAGTTAAATTGTTATTGAAAACGGTAATTTCATCTACGCTCGTCCCTCTTGCGCCAATGCCTCTCCAGCGCGCCCCAATTTGCAGACCCGGTTCTGGCTGATTATCCAAATGGAAGAGAATGCTTTTGTATAAATTGTCATTATCTACTTCGGTTTGGGCTTCTTTTCCGTTTAAGTAGAGCTTCAAACCTACCGCTTTACTCGTTCCATTATAAGTCAAGGTCAAGTGCATCCATTCATTTCTAGGAAAATCATCTAAATATTCGATGATCGTATTGTAGGGAGCAGTATGCGCCATTAAGACTTGTAAACGATTGTTTTCCAAGGCAATATGATAGCCACGTAGATTATATAAAGCTGCACCAATACCTTTGTGAAAGAGGACTCCATTTTCCAAGCCATCAGGAATATTCACCCACAAGCCGATAGAAAAAGGTTCATGTCGCTCAAAAACACCTACATTTCCTAAATCTAGCCAAGCATCACCATCCAATTTCAATCCTTTACCTTTTTTCCCTTCTTGCAAGTCAGGAATAATTTTGGTGTTGACAAACTGCTGTTTCATCACGCCTTTCTGATTGGGACTGATACGATTGTAAATATTATCAGTATTCAAGTCAAAATGAGCGGTCATTTGATTGGGGTAATCCATTGCCTGTAAGTTAGGGCGTTTGTTATTGAGCCAATCTTGAAAGCTAGGTGTTGCAGCTTCTTCTAGCTTAGCCAAAATGGTCTCTTTACTTTCGATTTGATTACTAATAAAGGTAGAGATGCTATCTACTTTTTCATCGGTCAGCAATAAGGTTGGTACGGGCATGGCGTTATCCCAACTGATTTGCCCCGCCTCCTTTATATTGTTGAAAAAGCTAAATACCTCAAAATAGTTTTTCTGCGAAATGGGATCAAATTTGTGGTCGTGGCAACGGGCGCATTCCATCGTCAAACCTAGAAAAGCTGTGCCTAAAGTATTCGCTCGATCAGCAACGTATTCTACTCGAAATTCTTCTTGCACGACGCCGCCTTCCATATTCTGCTGATGGTTGCGATTAAAAGCTGTGGCTAGGATTTGCTCGCGTGTTGGATTGGGCAATAAATCACCCGCCAATTGCCAAGTGACAAATTGGTTGTAAGCCATGTTTTCATTGAAGGCTTCAATCACCCAATCTCGCCAAGGTGACATATCTCGATAGCGATCTACGGTGTAGCCATGTGTATCGGCAAAGCGAGATAAATCCATCCAATCGGTTGCCATGCGCTCCCCATAATGAGGAGAAGCCAAGAGTCGATCTACTGCCTTTTCGTAAGCTTCTGGACTTTCATCAGCTAGAAAAGCATCCATTTCTTCGATGCTTGGTGGCAAACCTGTCAAATCAAAACTAACGCGGCGCAATAGGATTTCTTTTTCTGCTTTTTGGGTGGGTTGCCAGCCTTTATCTTCTATTTTCTTTAGGATAAAATTATCAATTGGATTTTGTATCCAATCTGCTCGCTCCACTGCTGGAACATCAGGGCGTTCAGGCTTCATAAATGCCCAGTGGGGCTGATATTCTGCACCTTGCTCAATCCAGCGAATTAAGATGGCTTTTTCACGAGCGGTCAAAGTCAAAGCGGATTCGGGTGGCGGCATGATGGTAGCAGGGTCTTCGGAAACGAGGCGATAGTACATTTCGCTATTTGCCAATTTTTTGGGTGCAATTGCGACCTTATTGGGATGGTCGGGCAAAGCGGCATAGGCAGCTTCCGCAATATCCAAACGCAAACCTGCTTTCATATTGGCAGCATCTGGCCCGTGGCAAGCAAAGCAACGATCACTCAGCACTGGCTTGACATGGATGTTGAAGTCTAGCTCTGCTGGTAATTCTGCCATAGCAAGTTCTACCTCATCGGGAAGACTTGGACTACATGCAAAAAAACAGAGTACAACAATGGTGAAAATGAAATACTGGCAAATATGCATAAGAATATTGATAAGTAATTTACGCCTGCCAAAATAGTAGAATATCTACAGCCAAGAGATAACAGATTCACATTTTTGGGTGACAGATCGTTCAAGGTGCGAGAAATCATTTTATTTTACGTTTGGATGATACGTTCTTGTGGCTCTGTAAGAAGGGCTGTTTCATTCTACTCGATGTTTGAAGTTTCCTAACTTCAAAACCATTATCTACTCGTTTCCAAACGAGTGAAACGATATTCAGCCGTTAGGAAACGGCAAGATAGTGGTATCAAGTTAGGA
>JBCDKV010000572.1:0-3794 GCA_038746215.1 Bacteroidota bacterium
AGGTGACAGCGAATAAGCTGTGGAGCAAAAGAGATAGCGTTTTGAATAGCAAGGAGTTTGTTTCTGGTGATTTTGAGAAACTCACCAAAAACAAACTTATTATTGTCCGAAGAAGTGCTAAGCTCGACTTTAGCCATTAGCAGTTGGCAGTTGGCTATTAGCCGATAGCGTTTAGCCTACAGTGATTACATTTAGAGCTTGTTTGGAGTAGGATTGAACTGTAAATCAGTAGTTTACGGTTCAATCCTACTCCAAACAAGCCCTAAATGTAATCACTGTAGGCTAAACGCTATCGGCTAATAGCCAAATGCCAACTGCTAATGGCTAAAGTCGAGCTAAGCACTTCTTCGGACAATAATAAGTTTGTTTTTGGTGAGTTTCTCAAAATCACCAGAAACAAACTCCTTGCTATTCAAAACGCTATCTCTTTTGCTCCACAGCTTATTCGCTGTCACCTTCTACCCTCCAGATTTCCTAGCCATCTATCCAACCTTTTTGCTCATGGCTACGTCTAAGCTTGTCAAAAGCAATACCATGAACAAAAAAATAACTACGTTTTGGGTACTCTCGTGCCTGCTGCTGACGATTGCCTGTCAACAAGATACAGCAGATGAAGTCGAACCTTCTTTTATTGTAGCAGACCAGCTATTTAATTGTCCTTTCGATCTCACCGATATTCCTTTTTCTTTTCAAGTCAACCAAGTCTACGAGTACGAAGGTTTCAGCTTCTACGGTGGTTTCAACGATTTGCTCGTCACCGAGGTAGGAAGCAGCGGAGCCCTTGTAGCGGAAAAATACGGCGTCAATGAATTTATGGAGTATGACAATACATTAGTAATTTGTGCGGACGAAGGCATCTTTTCCGTTGACCGAGATTTGAATATAAGACAGCGAACGGATGTCAATTGTCAAGAAATTGTGGTGACCAAAGAGCAAGAATTAATCTTCCTGACTTTGGGTAGTAGAGACATGCCTTCTAGTAGGATTTACCAACTGAGCGCAGATCAAGTCGTATCCGTCTATGCCAATTTCGGTGGAAACGGAGGTTGTAGTGCTTTAGATGCGCTATCCGTAGCTGATAACGGTGATGTATGGGCAGCGGATTGCGGTGGTAAGTTGATTCGGTTTAGAAACGGTGAATGGCTAGATTTCTTTGACGAGAACAATTCCCCTTTCAATCGAAACAATGGCGCAACGGACGTTTTTCTATTGCCTTTTGAAGATAGCATGATCGTTTTGTTTAAGAATGGCGTGCAATATCAGTTGCTGAAATACGCTGATGAAGAGTGGATAGTACTCTACGAGCTTTCCGCTACCAATGCCCCCGAAAGTGAACAAGACATCGCTATAAGCCTACCGTCTTTAGTGGACGCAGCAGTTTGGGAAGGACAGCTTTACATCGCAACTACACTAGCTAGTTGTAGGGGTATCCAAATATTTGATGTCACAAAAAACGATCGTTTAGTCCCCGAAGATTACTACATTGCTAGAGACCCTAATTTTGGGAGTCAGTGCATTAATGCTTTTGAAATCTTAGCAGACGGGACGATTTATGTTGTTGTGCAAGGAGAAGTGGGTGTTTTCAGGTGTGGGCAGTAAATACCAAACTGTACAAATCCGAACAAGCCTTGTTCAAATCTATACAAGGCTAGGTGTAGTATTTAAAAAAAATGAAGGGCAAACGACTAAAAATGAAATGAATCATACTTTGGCATGAGTATTGGGTTGTATTAATAATATGGCTCAATAGCTAAGCCTTCACTTTGGTCACATTATCATCAATATAACCCTTCACGCGTTTAATGATGGCGTATATCTTAAAAAGATCCGTTTGGGTAGCATCGTACGCTAGGCTTTGCGCATATTGATTGTTGTAAAAATAGACAAAAAAGAAAAGGCGTCCCATCACATAAGTTCCATAGAGCGGTAGGTCTATTCCTGCTGCTTCGTTGCGTTTTTGTGCGGCTACCATAGCAATCAACAATTGACCGAGTGGGTAACCTGTATAGCCAGGTTCAGGTTTGTATTCGTGCAGTGTGTAAAAGGGTGCGCTGGGCGTCTGTTCGCCCGTAGCTACCATGAAGTCAATCTTACCTTGCGTGATTTGACCATTTACCTCTACGGATAGGCTGCTCTCTAGAAAGGCACTGTAGTCTTCGGAATCGAACCAAACGAGGCTCATCAATGGACCCAAAAAGAAAAATTTTAATGCTGCTTCGTTCCAGTCCTGCACTTTATCAATGAGACGTTCTTGCAAGATTTTAAGCTGTTTTTCTTCTTCTTTTGAGAGTTCAATATCAGTTGCTAGCCATGCTTGTAAATTAGGGGAGTTTTTAGTTTGTGTGACACCAAAAAAGCGTTTTACATCTTCTGGTTTCCAAAATTTGAAAGATTGTAATTTGTTTTCTTCCATTGTAATTTGTTTTCAACAAAAATAACTGATTATTACAGAATTATCAAGTGCAGTAAATAAGGGCGCATCTCAAAATGTCGCAGAAAGTTTTTTTCAAAGGTGAAAAACTTTCTGCTAGGAGGATTTTAAGGTTAAGAAGCGTTAAAACTTTAACGCTTCTTGACCTTAAAAAACCCTTGGAGCATCCGAAAATCCTCCTTTATAGATTTTCGGATGCGACTGCATGAAATACAAACGAAAATTCGCCCCTTAATCAACCAAAAGACATTTTGAGATGCACCCGTAAATAAAGACTAGTAGCTCAGATATCAAATATTTTTAAGAATAATTGAATTGAATCTAGTTTAGATCAATGCAAGTAGATCGCGCAACAAGTATGATTAATAAGGATATAAAAAACCTTTGGACATACTTATTGCACGACCTCAAGAGCTTTCTCGGATTTATTTCAAGCATTGCTCAGAACCCTTGTACCTAACATCACAGAACCAACACCTTAAACAATCGCCCTTCGTACTTGCCTTTCAAACGAATATAATACACACCTTTCGGATGTGCGAGCAAAGAGATTCGTCCGTTGAAAATGCCATCGTATCGCGATAAGGTGCGCCGTTGGATAATTCTGCCATTAGCATCCAAAATATCGAAAGCGAGTTGTAAGGCTTTGCTGTCGTCTTCTATTTGAATATTGAAATAGCCGTCGTTGGGATTTGGGCTGAGGAGCAACCTAAAACCATCTGCTTCAAAAGACTGGAGTGAGGTAATTAAATTGACCGTGACGACTTCTTCGTAAGTACAGTCCGAGTTACTACCTTCTACGACGACTACTGTGTAATCGCCAGGCGCAAGATTTTCAAAAGTACTACTACTTTGGAAGGTCTCGCCACCATCTATGCTGTACTGGTAGCTTTCTGAACTGCCGTTGGCTTCGATAATGATGCTGCCATTGTTGTTGTCATCGGAATCAGAAACGGTGATAGCGGCACTTAAAGTACAAGCTATTTTTGGACAAATTTGCTTGCTTTGACTAGCATCAAATCGACCATTACTTTCTGCTAAAATAGAGCCATCTTCGTTGATGATTTGATAATTACCGTTGCCATTTTCGCCACAGCAAATACCATCGCCGAACGAATCGAAAATCGTAAAGATATAGCAACGATCAGGGTTCAGACAGAAACTCTCGATGTAGAGTGTGGATGGACTATCGTAGTCCCCACCTGTTGCAATCGTACGTCCCGGAATTTCGATCAAACGCCAAGACGTTTCTTCTGGGAAAAAGTCGGTAAGGATTTGTACTTGTACCCCACTCAGTCCTTCGTCGAAATTCATCTCAACACTACTCGAATTATTGCTGGACTGTTCATCGGTAATGCCATTG
>JBCDKV010000573.1:0-3793 GCA_038746215.1 Bacteroidota bacterium
CGACGGATCGCTAAGGACTGCTCTAAATAGCCCAAGGCAGTGGCGTATTCTCCACGTGCTGAATAGATTTGACTGATATTATTTAGTAAAGCGCCTTCTGCCTTCCCATTATTTTCTACTTGGTATTTTTCTAAGCTTCTATGATTGTAAGCCAAAGCTATATCTAAATGCCCATACATTTGAGCAATCAAACCCAAATTACTCCATATCCGCCCATGTGTTTCTGCTCCCAAAAGCTGCTCTACTTGCTGTCCGTATTGCCAAGCCAAAGGAAAAAGTTGCCTTCGGTAGTAGAAGCCACATAAAATGTTCCCAATTTCATTCACCTTGGCTTTGGCAACTATTTGGTAATAATGAAAATAGGCTTCTTCTAAATCGCTATAATTGCGATGATTGATGTTTTGGTCGGCATACTCGTAATAGCGGGCTGCTTGTCGGTGGTCGAAAGCGACTTTTTCACTATCATTTTCTGCCAAAAGCTGCCGTACAATTGGCGTGACGTAGTAGTAGGTGAGGTTTTGATTTTTTTGGTAATGATTGGCGTGGGCTTCTACTAAGGTAAGGTCGAGGAGTTGTTGGAAATTGGCGGTTTTGCTTTGTAGCTGTAGCGCTAGTTCCAGCACTGGAATACGGAAGTGCGATAGTGTCTTTAGGCTCTCCAAGCTTTCTGTATCCAGCAAAGCCAATAGATCAGCAAACACCAAATCAATACTCATTTCTTGCACCACATCTGCGCCTTTACTAGCGATTTGGTTTTGCAAGTCTTCCAAGCGTTCCAGCGTGGGCAGTATTTCTGCTTTGCTTTTGGCATAAAGGCGATCAAAAAACTCCAAAGCGCGATAGTTGCCGCCCAGGGTTTGGTGGAGCAAGCGAATAACTTTTTTGTAAGGAATCCGCTCGCCTTTCCAGTCGCTATTTTTTTGCCGCAGCAAAGTCCGCATCTCACTCAACTGCAACTGCTGACATTTGACGTAGAAAGAGGCAAAGCCCACTTGATTGAGGTTGATGACTTCCAAATCGGGAAAGGCTTCTTGGCTCAAAGGATAGCGTCCTGTAAGGATTAAAGGAAAAGAACGGCGTTTCATCAAAAACTGAATGAAAGACTGAATGGGTTCGTAATCTGCTTGAAAAGCCGCATTTGTTTTTCCATCCTGAAAGCTTTCTAGATTATCAAATAAGAATATGAAATCGTAATCTTCCTCCTTTTTTAGTTTTCCCAATAAATATTTGTACGCCTTGATGGCATCCTTACCCGTTTTTTCTTCTACCTCACTTTCAATCAAGTATTCATCCTTTTTGTCTTCAAAGAAGTCCATCAACTGCTTATTGATGATTTCTAGGCTAGTTGTATTTTCATTGAAGGTAAAAGGAATAATCCGAGGATTCCGAGCTACCATTCGCTGTACCAAATGCTCCGCCAAAGTCGTTTTGCCTACACCACCCTGTCCTTTGAGTAGAATGGGCTGCGTTTGTGATTGATAGAGCGCAGATAGGGCTGCTTTGCGTTCTCGTCGGCGACCAATGAAGAGGAAGTTTTTACTTTTTTCGAGTATCAAAGCATTCGCACCCGTCGCAAATTTGAAAGCTTCGTGATAGAGTCGTTGGGCTTGTTGTTGCCAATCGGCAAAGTCTTCTATTTGTTGTTGTGTATAAAGCTGCGGAATGATCCATTGCGGAGCGTATCGCTGCTGTGGCTGCTGTTCTTGTACTTCGCGAATATGAGCGACGGCAGCTTTGAAGGCACGCGGAATCGTAATTTCCTGCGCAAGCTGTTCGTAAAAATGGGCTGCAAAAGCGGTCGCATAGACATCCAAGATACTAAAGCCCATCGCCACCACCGCTGGCACTCCGATTTGTAGCAATTGATTGGTGACGCCACGGAAACCACTTTCATTTTTGCTGCCCTGTGCGGTTTGGCAAGAGGACAACAAAATGAGTGGCGGCAGGTGTTTCGCTGTTTTATTGAGGCTGGCGGCAAATTGTTCTGCCGTCACCAAACGCTCTTCCAAGCTCAGTGGGTCTTCGAGTTGCAAATAGCCCGTTCCATTTTTGTAGATGCCGTGTCCACTGAAATGTAGGATATGGTAGTGGTTGCGTTGGAGCTTTGCCTCCAAACTTTCTAGCGAACCATCGTCGGTAAAGTCAACTTCGACATTACCCTGCTCAAAGAGTGGCTCAAAAGCTTCGATGATGCGGGCTTCCTCCTCTTCGTAGGACAAACGCGATTCGATGCTCGCATTTTCGGGCGAAGCAATCATCACCAATATCTTTAAGGGCAGTGGAATATGCGCTTCGTAGCACACTTCATTGGAGTTGGGTAGCCCTTTGCTCAAATAGCGATAGCCTTTACCTTCCAATGCCAACTGCCACGGTAAATTGAGCATACTACTGTCTTCGTGTCGCAAATGAATGGCGTGGTGTTGGGTGCTGGGAAAGGCTTCGATCTCTTGCCATTGTTGGTGTTTGGACAAGACTTCCAGCAAAGCCTTTTGGAGCGGCGGCAAGGAAACGGGCAATTGGCGTTCCATCTTTTGGAGCAGTTCGTCGTAGTGCGCTAGCAAGGCAGTACGGTCTGCTTCGGTAATCTGTAGATCAATGATATGATGCTGCATACATTATAGTTTTTTGATGCCACGCAATACCACTTCGCTTTCCACCAACGCAATTCCTTCTGGTAGTTCTGCCTGCAAGAGCGTATCACAAAAAGGGCAGGTCACCTCAAAGGTATCTGGTCCTTTTTCGTCTTCTTTGACTTGGATGACTTTGGGAATGGTTTTACCACAGCTTTCGTTGACACAAGGAACATCGACTAAAATTTCTTTTGTCATGGGTCGTGTTTTTTGTGAATGATGCGAATGACGGAGCATACTTGTTGCTCAATTTGCGGATATTAACCTGAACTATATTTGAGTCAAATGTCAAGAAAAATGAAATCTACACAGTCGTTATTCGCATAAATGGCTAAAATACTATTTTTGGCTATTATTGTTCCTAAAATTTCGACGAAATGAAAGAAAGTTTTGAAACCATTTACCCTTATCTACACCTTTACCTTTGCTATCAAGGCTACATAGAAATTGGAGGAGATGAGCATTCTGACTCTTGGGTGCGAGTCTTGGATGAAGGCGGTATGCGAATAGAATGTGATAAAGATAGTCTGGGAGCAAGTCTTTTAGAAGCGGAAGCATGGGCAGCCAAATGGATGAGTGATTGTTACGAATCAGCGGTTATAGAAGCAGGTTTAGAGGTAAAATCATAGATGTAGAACATTAGCAGATTCGTGCTGTTATTGTAATATTTCTAAAGCAAAAAAATTTATGAGCAAAACAATCGTGCTAGGCGCATCTACCAATCCAGCGAGGGTTTCTTACCAAGCAATACACCGTTTAAAAAATAAAGGCGAAGAGGTCGTTCCCATCGGAATCAAAAAGGGAAGTGTGGCAGATATTCCAATTATCAATGATCGTCCAGCGGTCGAAGATGTGGATACCGTTACGCTGTATTTGAATCCGCAGCGACAGCTCGACTATTACGACTACATCTTCTCTTTGCAACCCAAGCGCATCATTTTCAATCCAGGTACGGAGAATGCAGAACTGTCTAAGCTAGCAAGGGAGAAAGGGATTGCGAGTGAAAATGCTTGTACTTTGGTGCTCTTGGCGACGGATCGGTATTGAGGCGAATCGGCGTACATGAAGTTTTGATACACGCCTAAATAAAGTTAGGGCTGTCTCAGTTTTGTTAACATTTTACTTGAAAATAGCCTGAGTCAATGCAAGATAATTGAGCAACA
>JBCDKV010000574.1:0-3790 GCA_038746215.1 Bacteroidota bacterium
CAGCAACCGCTCAACCACATTTTACTAATCGATGAAGGCGGTCAAAAAGATTATTTTTTGAATCGCGATCATCGCGTTGTGCATCATCCAACTCATCAAAAAATGGAAGTGACGAATATTTGGAAGCGTCCGTTTTTGAGGTATGGATTATTGGGGTTACTTACTTTGGTTTTGTTGGGATTGGGTTTGTTTAGTAATAGAGTGTATAGTTAAACAAGTTCCTCCACCGCCCTTTTAGCAGAACGCGCCGCCACATGCACACTACTCCAATCGGAAGCGAAGCCATAAGCATCGCCTGCAAAATAGATTTTATCATCTACGGAATCCGCTAAGCGATTGATCCTTGTCCAACGCTCATAGTCGTACACATAAGCACCTTTCGCAAAGGGTTCTTCGTTCCAATTCTGAGAGATATGTTTGATGTAACTCGCAGAGGCTTGATTGTCAAAAAGGGCATCTAATTCTGCAAGCATGTAATTTTTTAATTCTTCGTCAGAGAAAGAGATGTATTCTTGTGCACCCGTTCCAACAGCGAATAAGCCCAATATGTGTTGGTCAGTCTCCTGCCCGTAAGCAGCATCATAGTACAGTTTTTGCCCTGCCTCTTCGGGTGTGATGTCAAATCCTATGAAAGTAGGATAGAACTTTTCCGAAAACTCAATAAATGCTTTGAAGCCATCCCAAACCGTGGCTTCGTCGATGGCTTTTTGCTTCTTTTTAGGCAAATCAGGTGTGAATTGAACGTCCCCGACTTGCAGTATTTTCAAAGGAACGGTGAGAATAATTCTATCGGCAGTGTACTGTTCGGTTTCCGTTTCTACAATAATCTTTTCGGCACTATAATCAATGTGTTTGACCACTTGGTTGTAGCGAATCGTGTCCGCAATAGAAGGAAGAATGTAGTCTTCAAAAAAGGTCAGCCAAGTCGCTCCAATGAATTTTTGGTCAATCGTAAAACCTATATCCGATACAGTAACTTCTTGACCTTCATACAAGCCAAAATCAATATTTGGATCATAAGACGTCGTCTTAATGTCGAGCGAAACACTAGAATCGTTCATGATTTCACTAAAAATGTCTCTTTCCACATGTAGCCACTCTGCGCCCAAAGGAATAGGAAAATCGGCAAAGTCTTTATTGGTTTTCATTCGTCCACCGTAAGTTGAAGACGCTTCCAATACTTCAAAATTGACATTGGCTTGCCGTAGCAGATAAGCCGCAGACATGCCCGCTGCGCCTGCTCCGATAATGAGGACTTTATCGCTTGGAGCTAGTGGCATTTTGCTACAAGCACCGAGCGTAGTCGATAGTGGCATTCCTACGCCAAGTACGCCACACATTTGGATGAATTCTTTTCTTGTCATTTGTTTGAATTATTTGTTCGCTTTACAAAATATACTCAAATAACCATTATTCTTCTCTAATTATGCGGAAAGGGAAGTTGCTAAAAGTCCTGTAAACCTGAAATTGTGGAAAGTCGGACAGAATTGTAGTCTATGAATACGAAGAAATCTTTTATTCCTACTCTTGACGGACTACTAGGAAGCATTTTAGAAATTGTATCGTTCTAAAAGAAATAAACTTTTTTACATTGAACTTTTTCGCTATGAAATATTTTTACACCACTCTGCTCCTTTTCCCATGCTCATTATTTGCTCAAGAAGCATTTTTCAACTTATCCAATCCAAGTATTCCTATTACTGCCACTGGCATTAACTCGATGGATGTCGAAAGTGCTGATGTCGACGGCGACGGCGACTTAGATATTGCTATTGCAGGTGAATATACGCGCAACCTTTTGTTGTTCAATGACGGAAATGGTGTCTTTAGTGAAGATCCAACAAAGCTGTTTCCTAAAAAGGATGTTGCTAGTCCATTCACAGGGCAAGATAGTGAAGATATTGCGTTTGCTGATTTTGATTTGGATGGTGATCTGGACATCTTATTTGTAACAGAAGATACACCATTTCATGAGTTACTTATCAATGATGGCAACGGAAAATTTACTTTCATTAACTACGATTTTGACACTTCTAATGGCAACGCAGTTGCTGTGTTAGACTTGAATGCAGATACTTATCCCGACATTATCATTGGCAACACTGGGCAAAATGATGTATATCTGAACAATCAAGATTTGACCTTCACCAAAGATAATAGTAGATGGTCGGTGAATACAGAAGGCACGCAAGACTTTAAATTGGTTGATCTTGACGGCGATGGTGACTTGGATATAGTCGAAGGAATTGATGCGGGATCAAATAATATTCTAATTAATCAAAACGGCTTCTTCGTAGAAGAAAATGATCGATTACCCAATTTGAATATTATTTTGGAAACTCGAAAAATTGCGCTTGGCGATGCAAATGGAGATGGACACATTGATATTTTTGTGGCAACGGTCAATTTTACAGGCATTGCCAACCTCGCCAACCGCCTTTACCTAAACGATGGCAACGGCTTTTTTTCAGACGCAAGCGGAAATTTACCACTTTTGTTGGAACAAACTTTAGATGCCGTTTTTCTGGATTACGACCTCGACAATGACTTAGACTTAATCACCGTTGGCTTTCTAGCTCCTGGCAACAATTATCGAGCTTATGAAAACGATGGTAATGGTCAATTTACATTAAATACGGCAGCCGTTTTTCAGAATTTTTCACTTTCTGACGGTATTGCACTACATACTGCTGACTTCAATGGTGATGGCTTTTCCGATATCTATTTTGGTGGATTCAACGAGACAGATGATTTGCTATTCTACACCGATTTGAATACAAATACCACCGACTTCAATAGCAATATTACGCTAGAGTTATTTCCTAATCCTTGCAGTGATAAGCTATATATCAAAGAGGTGTTCCTAGCAGCACAAAGGGTATCGAGCTTAGAAATTTATGCCATGAATGGTCAACTTATTCGATCTGTCGTTGATAGTGAAATAGACGAAGTGAGTCGTTTGGGTATTGCAATTCATGATTTGGCAGAAGGACAATATATGCTACTGGTGAAAGATCAACAAAGGACGACTTATTCATCGTCTTTTATTGTGGTTCGGGAGTGATATCACTTTAGATATATTTTTTTAGTGGCGTTAACTTTTATACTGCAAACGGGGTGAAAAAGTGCTTTCATTTTTGAAAAAAGATAAGTTTTGTTCACATCATTTACCGCTAAATTTGAGGGTAAGTTTTAATCGACTTGTTGAAGGCGATAATAGACCTCTTCTTGACTAACATCAACTGTGCGATTTACGAATTCATACTGTTCAGCTTCGATAGATGTGCCCGCACCTTGCACTTTCCCAATTGACTCAAAGTTAATGGCATCATAGGAGCGTTCGATGGCAAAAAAGTCGTTGTTTTGTTCAGAAACAGTTTCCCAAGTCAGTAGGGTGTAGTCCTCAAGAGCTTTGGCGTCGAAGTAGATGAGTTCGACAGGTAGACCAACGATATTGTTTTTAATCTCCATATCGATGCCACAAGGGTTGGTAGCTACGAGTTGGATGTCGAAGGTCTGGGAATCTGCATCTTGTGGATTGCCGATGGTAAGAACAGATTTAGTAACGTTGTCTGCTACATTCACTGTCGTCGCACTGACTTCAATAATGTATACTGACCCTATCCCTATTTTTAAGGGCTAATTTAGCTTTTTTCTCTGACATAACTTTAGAGCTTGTTTGGAGCAGGATTGAACTGTAAATCAGTAGTTTACGGTTCTGGCGAAGAAAATAATAGTGACTTTATCGAGATAAACGAGCGATTATTTTCAAAGTCAGGTTCGTAAAATA
>JBCDKV010000575.1:0-3778 GCA_038746215.1 Bacteroidota bacterium
ATTTTTATGGACGGAAACACAAATTTCAACTTATTTTTCTCCAAAAAATAAGTTGAAATTTGTGTTTCCGTCCGAAGAGAATTATTGAGTATACTTGTTGCGCGAATTCCTTACATTGACTCAGGCTGTTTTCAAGTAGAATGTTAAGAAAAACGAGACTTCGTACACCCCTAAAATACCATATCTAGCTCAACGCAAGCCAATAGCCAACAGCTAAAAGCTAGCAGCCAACACCTTACACAAAACGTTCCAAATTATCGCCGACCATTGCTTTTAGACAAGCCAATGCCAAACCCTTAGCTTGTGCGGGTGGGAAACCTTTATCCATAAAGTGATCTTCCAATTGCACCTGAGTTTGGAAATAAGAAAGTTTTAAAGCACTCACAATTTTTGCGTGCAAAGGATCGCGACTTTGCCAAGTATTCAGGTTTTGCCAAAGTAAGTCATTCCAAGCCGTCAGACCTTGTACCTCTACGCCACTCAAAGCACCAGGTGCTAGGTATAGACGGCTGAGTGTCGCACCATCCTGTCTTGGCGCATCAGCAGTCAATTCATCACTGATCGTTTTCAAAACCCTAGTGATTTCCCACTGGTAGAAACCATTACAATCGTCCGATACGTAAGCTCCGTAACCAGCATTCCCGAGCGCAGTCCCCACTTCACTATTGTGATTCGCCATCATCCAGCAAGGCAATTTCAGCCGATCACTTTGCAGTTGGTGAATATAAGTCAGGTGTCGAACAATTTGGCTCACATCATTATAGGCGTAAGTAGCACGCGGATCTATTGGCAACATGGGCGCACTGTTTCTAGCCTGCTGCCGATAAGCTTCACCAATAGCGGTGTTCATCAAATTATTGACAGAAGGAGAAGCTCCACTGGTCTGAAACAACCAATAAGCTCGGTAAGCTTTGGCGAGTGGCACAGCAGATTTTTCTAGCAGACTTAGGGAACTATTAGGCGTTTCGGGTAAGCGGTTGATGGCATTTTGAACATTGCCGTTTACTGCACTATTTGAGCTTTGGGTGTACTTGGATAGTATCTGATATTTTTGGTAGGTCGCACTCTGATTCGCTGCTTGCTGAAAGCCGTTGGCTGTACCATCACCGTAGTAGCCATCCAGCGAGCTTTTGTATGTTCCTATTTGCTTCAACACTTTTTGTAACTCTAGCACAGACTGCCTTTTGACATTGGTGCGAATTTTTGGAACCGCTAAACTAGTCGTGGTTGCGACAGGAAGACTAGCAGTAGTATTCATTCGATCATCATTAGATTCAAATGAGGTTGGTCGACTCGTTCCTCGGTCAAAGTCGTCTCCTTTGGTTTGAAAATCCGTATTTCTTCGATCAGATGCAATGGAAGCATTGTCCCCCAATGCAATGCCAGGAATAAGGGCTTTTTTGTATGCACCAAGCTCAAAAGTGCCTAGTTCATGCAATCTATCGCTATTCACTGTTTTAGGAAAGGCATCCGAGAAACCTGCGCTGCGCACCCGTTTCAAATCAGCTTTTGCTTGGTTCATGTCTCGATAAACACCCGTCACGATCTTGACCTGATTGTTTTCTGAAAGCACGAATACATCCCCTACGGAGAAAAATCTTTCCCAATTGATTTGATCTTTGGGCGGTCTCGTGGCAATTTGAATAACCGTAGCGGGCGTACCAAATTGAGTTGTTCGTCTAGCTACAAAAGCATCTAAATAACCGTTTTGTTTCAGTTGTTTTTCGATGCGCTCCGCATCTTGTGGATTGTCGTAATCCCCTACGAATACGCGATAGGTATTGCCTTCGTCTTCTTCTGCGTACAGAAATCCAAGGGCTTTTATACTTTCAAAGTCGGTGAGTCGTGGATTTAGAAAAACGCCTACTTGGACGGCGTAATAATCATTTGCTAGGAGGGTAGTTTGTAGGGTGAAAATGGCAATGAGTACGAGCCAAAATTTATTCATATCTCGTCGTTTTTTTGTCTGGCTACTAGAGTTGATTGTTTCTAGTTGAGCTGAAAAATGTTTGAAATTGTCAAGAAAGACTTAGAGTTTGTTTGGAATTTTTACAAACTGATAATCAGCAGGTTGCGGTTCTGACAAGGTGGAAAATTAGTTGCATATCTAGATACGAAACTCATTTTTCATGCAGTCAGGTTCGTAAAATGTTAGTTATCAGGCAGGAAAAATCTAAACAAGCACCTAGTTCTTTAACGCTACAGCCTTGATTTTGAGTGCTTACGATATAGAGAAAAATCACTAATGTACTTTTCTTAGAGCATTTTAAGAACGATGACCACCGTACTAAGTTACACTTATACCACGCTAAAAACGATCCACTCACAGCATCCGATCTATTCCTTCCAGTAACACTTCACAAGCCCATTTGATTTGTGCTTCCGAAATGATGAGTGGGGGCGCGATTCGGATACTCCGATCATTGAACAAAAACCAATCGGTAATGAGTCCTTTATCTAAGCAATATTTGATGACTTTTTGTATTTTTTCAAAAGAACCCAACTCTACCGCCATGATGAGTCCTGCCGAGCGTACTGCCTGAATATGAGGGTGTTGGAGTAAATCGTGTAGTAATTGTTCTTTGGCTTTGACTTCCGAAATCCATTGCTCTTCTAGCATTACTTTTAGCGTCGCAAGTCCTGCCGCACAACAGACTGGATGCCCACCAAAGGTCGTGATATGTCCTAAAATGGGACGACTAGAAAGGGTTTTCATCAAATCCTGACTAGCGATGAAAGCGCCCATTGGCATACCGCCGCCCATCGCTTTTGCAATCAACAGAATATCTGGCACAATACCATACTGCTCGAATGCCCAGAGTGTTCCCGTACGTCCGTAGCCGACCTGTATTTCGTCCAGCACCAACAAAGCGCCAACCTCGTCGCAACGCTGCCGCAATTTTTTCAGAAAATCATCTTGCGGTGGATGCACACCCGATTCGGCTTGCACAGTCTCCACTACCACACAGGCGGTCTTCGTCGTAATTTGTGCCAAAGAATCTGCTTCATTGAATTCGATATGCTGAATATCGGGTAGCAAAGGATAGAACGCCTGCGTAAACGTGGTCGGTGACATTAAACTCGCAGGACCGTGCGAACTGCCGTGATAGGCATTTCTTGCGGCAATAATTTGCGTGCGTCCCGTGGCTCGCTTCGCCAACTTCATTGCGCCTTCCGTTGCCTCGCTACCCGAGTTGACAAAGTAAACACTGTTGAGGTTGTCTGGTAGATTTTGGCACAGCAGTTCGACCAATTGTACCTGTGGACTCAGCACATACTCCCCGTACACCATAGTATGGAGATAGCAATCCAGTTGCTTCTTAATGGCTGTCACGACCTTGGGATGCCGATGTCCTAGGCTGCTCACACTGATGCCTGCAATGAGATCAAGGTATTTTTTTCCGTCTTGATCCATTAAATACACCCCTTCGGCAGATACAATTTCCAATCCGAGTGGTTCGGGGCTGGTCGGTGCGAGGTGTTGTAAAAAAAGCTGTCGCTTGGAAGGCATATTGATGTTATTTAAAGACCTATCTGTATTCGTTTGCTGGATACGCAATATTAAAACTCAAAAGGGTGCACAGTATAAAAAAATGAAGCGTTCATCTCTGAAAGCCGCAGAAAGTTTTTTTCTAAGTGGAAAAACTTTCTACTTGAGGGGGTTTAGGGTTTAGGGGTGAAAAACAACAAAAATTGTTCGTTTTTGCTGTTTTTCACCCCTAAGTAATGGCTAAGAAATAAATTTACATTCTTTCTTTTTTGAAAACGGAATGAAAAA
>JBCDKV010000576.1:0-3774 GCA_038746215.1 Bacteroidota bacterium
ATGACATTAAGAAGTTAAGATATGTATATGACAAGACTACGCAAATTGATTAGGTGAAGGGCTTCACGTCCTTTACCATCATTTGCATAGAAACATTTCCTTTCCACCTGTTTACTTGCAGATTATAGCATAAATCAAATTGCTTACCATTATTCATTAGATTGTATTTTTCACCCAAGCCAAATCCAATTCCACTCATCACTTGCGATTCTTTTTGTTTCACGGACAAACGCAAATGTTTCCCACTCAAAGTTTTAGAATAACCACTGTCCTTTACCCGTCGGCTTACAAAGATTGGATTGCGATTTCCAGGCCCAAAGGGCGCAAATTGTTTCAGGATGTCCCAGAAAGCATTGGTGATGTCCTTGAAATCTAGTATTGCACTGTAGTTGATAGTTGGCGTTTTATCTGTTTCCGCTAGCTGCGTTTTCAAATAGGCTTCCATTCGATCTTGGAAAAAAAATAGGTTTTCCTTTCTCATTTTCAGACCAGCGGCATATTGGTGTCCACCGAAATTAATGAGTAAATCGGAGCAAGCTTCCAGCGCATTGTGGATATTCACGCCTTTGATGGAGCGAGCAGAACCCACAATCTGTCCTTCCGATTCGGTTAGGATGAAACTCGGGCGATGAAATTTTTCGACCATCCTAGAAGCCGCAATTCCAATCACGCCTTTATGCCAATGCTTTTGATATAAGACAATGCTACTTTTTTCCTGCCAGTCCGTTTCTTTTTGAAATAATTCACTGGCTTCGGCGGCAATGCGCTGATCGTATTCTCTACGCATTTTATTCCGCAATTCTAGCAGTCTAGTCAAATCGGCTGCATCATTTTTTGATGTTGCCAATAGCAATTTTACCGCTTGTTTAGCATCTGCCAAACGACCCGAAGCATTGATGAGCGGTGCGATTCCAAAAACTACATCACTTACGCTCAATGGACGCGTTCTGCCACTATTTTCAATTAATCGGTTCAAGCCAAGTCGCTTTCCTTGATTCAGTTGTTGGAGTCCAAAATGCACCAGCACTCGATTTTCTCCACGCATTTCCACAATGTCTGCCGCCGTACTGATGGCTACCAAATCCAGCAGTACTTCGCAGTGATGGAAGGGACGTGCTAGGTGTTGATTGATGGCTTGTGCTAGCTTAAAAGCAATGCCGCAACCACTCAATTCTTTGTACGGATATTCGCAATCTGCTTGTTTAGGATCTAAGATGGCAAAGGCTTCGGGCAGTGATTCGCCAGGTAAATGATGGTCACAAACAATGCAATCTATACCACTGTACTGCGCCATCTTCAGTGGACCGTGAGCCGTGATACCACAATCCACCGTGATGATTAAATCAATAGCTTGCTGTTGCGCTTGCTCTATGGCTTGGTAAGAAACGCCATAGCCTTCTTTGTAGCGATCTGGAATGTAATAATGAAGCTTTTTGTGCAGCGGTGAGAGAAAAGAATAGAGCAGTGCGACCGAAGTCACGCCGTCTGCATCGTAATCACCGTAGATTAGTATTTGTTCTTGATTTTCAATGGCTTGTACAATTCTGCGAACTGCTTTCTCCATGCCTAACATCAGCAAAGGATCGTGTAAATCGGAAAGCGAAGGGCGAAAAAACTGTTTAGCTGCCTCAAAAGTTGAAATGCCTCTTTGCGCCAGTAATTGGCAAAAAATCGGATGGATATTTAGGTCAAGTTGTAATTGTTGTGCTGCTTTTTGGTCGTATGGGATGGCTTTCCATTGTTTGTTCATGTTTAATTTTTTGTCTCGTTAACTAGAACCGAATTTTCTTGTTGTAGGTGTCCTTTATAGTAAACTCTAGAATTGGGCGGCACACTTTTCACCAACCAAACATTACCGCCAATGATGCTACCACGACCGATTACCGTATCGCCGCCGAGAATGGTTGCACCTGCATAAATGACTACATTATCCTCAATAGTTGGATGCCGTTTTACCCTTGCTAGCTCTTTTTTGACACTCAATGCGCCCAAGGTCACACCTTGATAGATTTTTACATGATTCCCAATTTTTGCAGTGGCACCAATCACGATACCCGTCGCGTGGTCAATGCAGAAGCTACCGCCAATACTCGCACTGGGATGAATATCTACGCCCGTTTCGCTGTGCGCATATTCGGTGAGAATACGTGGAATGTAAGGCACACTAAGCTGGCAAAATTTATGAGCGAGCCGATAGACTGCAATGGCTAAGAAACCGGGGTACGTCCGAATCACTTCTTGTGTATTTTTAGCGGCTGGATCACCTGCTGAAATCGCTTGCGCATCAATCAACAGCTGTTCTCGAATGTGAGGTAATGATTGGAAGAAGGCATCTTCAATATATTTTGGACTTTTTTCTAAATTGAATTTCAGGGTTTCCAGGATGTCGAAGAGCTGTAATCTAAGTTGTGCGTAGTCTAGCTCCAATTCCCGAAAACGCTCGTATTTTCGATCTGCCAGCGTAGGAAAAAGCATTTGCAGTAAGCTATTGAGAAAACGACACACTTTCGTTGGCGAAGGCATGTCTTTTCGTTCTTGATGTGCTTGAAATAGTTGTTCTAAAAATGTTTGCTCCATAATTTCTTATTGATGCGAATAACAGGTAAAATACTCCATTTTTTGACGGTAGCAGCTTTACTAAATTTTGGGACTTAGTAAAGTGTTTGAGATCGCGCAACAAGTATGCCCAAAGGTTTTTTATGGACGGAAACACCGATTATCAGTTATTTTTCTCAGAAAAAATAACTGATAGTCGGTGTTTCCGTCCGAAGAGAATTACTAAGCATACTTGTTGCTCAATTTGCGGATATTGACCTGAACTATATCTAAGTCAAAGGTCAAGAAAAATGAGATATGCATAGTCATTATTCGCATTATTGATGAATTATACCCCTAGCATCACACTTACTGAATCGCACCCCGTTTCCCCAACTCAATCACCTCTAAGTCTTTAATGTTTCCCTCCACTAAGGTAAAACGCGTGATGGTCTTCACCTTATGAAACCCATGATTGCCTGCTGCGCCAGGATTGACGTGCAACAGCTTGTATTTTGGGTCGTATTGTACTTTCAGGATATGCGAATGACCGCAAATGTAAAGCTTGGGTTGTTCTGCTACGATAATATTGCGCACCCTAGCATTGTAGCGTCCCGGATAGCCGCCAATATGTGTCATAAACACCTTGACCCCTTCCAGTTCAAATATCAGATTTTCTGAGAAATCCACTCGGATGTCTTTACCATCTATGTTACCATATACCGCTCGAAAGGGACGAAAATCCATCAATTGCTTTACCAATTTGACGTTGCCAATATCGCCAGCGTGCCAAATTTCATCACATGATTCAAAGTAGTCAAAGATGGAGGTTTCTAAATGACTGTGTGTATCTGATAATAGACCGATTCTTTTCATAAAGTATAGTGAAAAAATTTATGCCGAACCCAAAAGCGCACTTTTTCTATTTTTTCAATAGAAAATGACATTAAGGGAACTTGTAAAATATAGCCTACCCATTTTACTTGCTCTTTTTCCTTTATTCTGCGTTAATGAACGCTGTTTATGCCACTGGCATAAGCTAACCCAGGTAGCTATGGCTATGCCTATGTTTTGGCATTTGATGTCTTAACATCAAGCTGGGCAGTAAAGAAAAAATAGCTTCGCAAAATTTGGGTAGCTTATTTTCTAAAAATCCCCTTATGTATGAAATCATGGTTTTATAGTTGAAGGATTATATGGTTTTATGGCTATAAGTAGTCCGACAGTAATAATCTAACA
>JBCDKV010000577.1:0-3763 GCA_038746215.1 Bacteroidota bacterium
AGAACATTCAAGCGAATGAACCGCAACGCGGACGGGAGGCAAAAAGCTAAAAGCAAAAGACGCCCTGTAAAAGTTTAATTCTTAGCCTGATGAAGTATAAGAGCTTGTTTGGAGTTTAGTAATTGGTCTGCAAATGGCTATTTTTCTGCTACTCAGCCTTAGAAAATTGCTCATTTACCCAGATAAAATCACACTTTTCTGCCTTGATTAGCAAAAAAATAACTCATTTTCGACTCAAAGACCAAAATCTAAACAAGCTCTAAAATCATCAGAGGATTTTGTTTTGTCATATCAGATTATGGATTTTTGCATATTGCAACAACATGATTGTTTTTCCGTCTTGAATTTCGCCCGTGTACATCATATTAAATGCATCCTCAAATTTCAATTCTAAGACTTCAATATTTTCCTGTTCCTCTTTAAGACCTCCACCTTCACTTACTTTCATTTCCTTGTCATATTCAGCAACAAAAAAATACAGGATTTCTGTCACGGAACCAGGCGACATATAAGATTCAAAAATCTTCTTTACCTTGCTTATCCTATATCCAGTCTCTTCTTCTGTTTCTTTTCTTATACAATCTTCTGGATTATCCTTGTCCAATAATCCAGCACATGCTTCTATGAGCATTCCAGATTCATTGCCGTTTACATATGTTGGTAGTCGAAATTGCTTGGTGAGAATTACTGTTTTCTTTTCTTTATTAAAGAGTAAAATAGTAGCACCATTTCCTCTATCATAAGCCTCTCTTGAGTGAGTTTCCCAATTACCATCCTTTCTCTGGTATTCATAAGTAACTTTATTCAAGGTATACCAGTTATCTGAAAGAACTTCTGTTTTTTGAATTTTTATTCTATTGTTTTTCATTTATTTTTTTCATTATGATTAGTATCTCAAAGAGATATTTGTGCAGGTAGCTCCTCCAATCTCTGAGCACAAACAAAACGAAGCCTTTTGAGAAATGCGTGGTAAACTTTGCTTGTCTTACAAAAGAAATAAACGCATTACTTTTGGTAAAAAGTCCGAAATTTTCCTGTCATACGCTACAAAAGTCCTAGAATCGTGGGAGAAAAGCAAGCAAAGACCTGTCGTTAGAGTAATAAAACAGATAACGATTACCTAAGTCTATGCTAAACAAGGTAAGCGTTGGGAATCTAAAAACACCATGCTTTCCCCCGATCATCCAAGGATCTTACTTGACTCCTATTACGCTCATCACATTTACTGAAATACAAAAGCTAGGCTTTGCTTATTCGTTGAATTGTTGATCTGTTTATTGCACAAATTATCTTGATTTTACTTTTTTTTGTCAGTGGCTGTCAGATAAACAAATAAACACATCAACATTATAAACAGAAAAAATTTTCTTGCGATTACCTTATCACGCCTAATCCATCATCTTCAATTCCAAAACTACACTAGACCGCGCCCCTTTTTGAACACTAGGGTTCAAACCTACCTTCATCAGAAATTCTCCAGAGTAAACCTTGGGGTCACGGAAAGGCGAATCGCTAGTTGGATACAAATTTAGCTCGGTGACTTGGTAGTTCTTATCAGAGCGAAGACCTTGCAGACGAATGGGTACTACGGAATAATTGATTTGCCAACGCTGCTCCACCAAATAATTAAAGACGATGGAACGCGACTGCTCTGGATCGACGAACTGAAAGCTCGCAAAAGGGGCTTCGTAGGGGCTTTGCAAACGGTACAAATCTCCTTTCCAAAGGACAGGACTAAAAGCTTTGTAGTTTTTCACCGCTTGCTGACAAAAAGCCAAGTCAGCGGCACTCAATTCATCCACCACAATATCAAAGCCCAATTTCCCCATCGAAGCGACATCGGTTCGGTATTTAATAGAGGCGGTCTTATCCCAATCCGTGACGTGCGCACACATCGCAATGGCGGGATAGAAATGTGAATAGTCCCATTGCAAAAAAACGCGATTGAGCGGATCGGTATTGTCGCTGGGCCAAAACTCAGTAAAATATTGTAAAGCCCCATAGTCTACCCGACCACCACCACCCGAACACAGCATGATGGGTAGTTGAGAATATTTTGCCCGAACACGTTCCAAGACTTTGTACAGCCCTAGCACATAATCTACATAGAGTTGCGATTGAAGTAGTCCTTGTTGCTCCAAATATTCAGAGTAGGCATTATAGACAATGGAATTAGCGTCCCATTTGACGTAAGCGATACCTGGATTTTTGGTCATAATGTTATCCAATACGCCGAAGACGTGATCTTGTACGGCTGGATTGGAGAGATCGAGGACAAGTTGGTTACGGTAATAGAATTCTTTGCGATTGGGTTGTCGAATCACCCAATCTCGGTGTTGTTGATACAATTCACTTTTTGGATTCACCATTTCGGGTTCTATCCATATCCCAAATTTCACGCCTTTTTCACTGGCTTTTTCCACCAAATACCCCAAACCATTGGGCAATTTCTTTTGGTTTTCTTTCCAATCACCCAAACCTGCTCGGTCGTCATTGCGTGGGAATTTATTACCAAACCAACCATCATCCAGCAGAAACAAATCGACGTCCAAGGTCTCCGCCCCATCGAAAAGTTCGACTATTTTTTGCTCATTGAAATCGAAATAAGTCGCCTCCCAATTGTTGAGCAAAGTCAGACGCTCCCCTTCCCCATCATATAGGCGATGTTCTCTCGCCCAATCGTGCATATTTCTGCTGGCTTCCCCGATGCCGTTTTCTGAATAAGCAAATAGAAAATGTGGGGTTTCAAATACTGCTCCCGCTGCCAATTGGTAAGTAGCAGCGTGATGATTTGCCCCCGCAATTAGTCTTAAATTATCATAGCGATCTTTCTCGAAATCGAAGCGGAAATTACCCGTCCAAGCGAGATTCGCTAATAGGACTTTACCCGTATTTTCACTAGCTATGCCATCCAAAGCCAGCATAAAAGTAGGTGGCGCATAAAGATTAGCGCGCGCACCAAGTTTAGAATCTAGCACCTTTAGTCCACTAGTCAATTCGTGGGTCTCGGGCTGCATTTCTTCTGCCCAAGAACCATGATATTGGGTCAAATGGAAACTATTGTTACGAAAATAGAGGTTGGCGGAGGCATACTTTTGTAGTCGAATGGGCGCAGCTTCTGCATTTGTGATCTTTGTCCATTGCTCGAAAAGATTTTGGGCTTCGTACACCTTGTAAAATACCTGAACGCTGGTTTTGTAAACGGGATCTTGCAGCTCGATGGTCGTCAAAGTAACGTCTGGTGATAGTTGTTCTTGCCGATGAGAACGATAGCTTAGTTCTGTGGATGGGTTGCCGTCGGCGTGTAAGATTTGTAGAGCAGGTTCTGCAATGTTCCAAGTACCGTTGGGGGTGTAAATGTGGTTGAATACGTCTTCATTGGTACCATCGTATTGCAATTGGTCGATAATCTTGGAATAGTCTTCGGTTTGCTGCATTTTTTGTCCAAAATAGACCTGTCGCAGTCGCTGTTCACGGTCGTTTTCTAGCACAATGGCGTAATCTTTGCTTTCAATGGCGATGGTCTGCGCCAAGAAGGTTTGGGCTAGTAGCAGTAGTGTGAAAAGTAGTAGGTTGTGTCGCATGTTAAAAGTTGTGTGATAATGATGAATGAAAAGCCGCAATGAAAGAACGTGTTTTTCTGAATCGCAAAAGTAGTTGATACTTTGATGCTCCAATTGCTAATTTTTATTTCATAAAAATTAGCAATTGGGGTGGCCCTTTTGGACAGAAATGATGTTGTTTTGATGATTTTTTCCAAAAA
>JBCDKV010000578.1:0-3760 GCA_038746215.1 Bacteroidota bacterium
ATTCTTCCAAGCCGTGTGGTAGTGCACTCTTTTATCAAAACTAAGCGCAAAAACGGGTACAATCGAAAAAATATGGAGTGCTAAATAGAGCCAATTGGCTTCAAAAACAGGAATACTCAGCGTCCTAGGAACATCGTAGATCAATTCCTCTGTCAATCGTTCGTAGGACAGCCATTGTATACTTACCAGCAGCAAAGGCAGTAGCACGACAACTAACTTCAGGATTTTTTTCTGATTCCAAGTACTATTTCGAGCGATTGCTTTATCCATAGATTACAACAAATTCAATTGATTCCTCACCATCGAGCTGAATAGCAGTACCATCTTGCGACCATCATTTACACGTATGCGTTGCTCGGTGACTTGTTTGACAGGGGCATTTTTAATTTTAGCAAAAAGCTTAGTGTAGTACACATAGGCTAGATAGACACCAAAGCGCGCACTTTTAGGCAGTTGTATGATACCGATATACGCATCATCAAAGTCTTTTTTTATGTCTGCCTCTATAATCTGCTTATCCCTCAGCGAAAATCTACGAAAATCTACCCCAGGGAAATAGACTCGACCTCTATCGTCAAAATCGCTCTTCATATCCCGCAAAAAATTAATTTTCTGGAAAGCAGAACCCAAACTACAAGCAGGTGCTTTCAATCGCTCGTACAATTCATTATCGCCATCACAAAAAACCCGCAAACACATCAAACCTACCACTTCCGCCGAACCATATATGTACTGCTTGTACAAAGCATCTTCGTAGCGATCAAAATGCAAATCCATTTCCATGCTATCCAAGAAAGCGTCGATGAGCTCGCGTTCTATGCCGTAACGATGCACTACCTCCTGAAAGGCTTGCAAGACGGGATTCAAGCTAATTTTTTCGGCTATGGCTTTGTAGGTATCGGCGCGAAATTCATTAAGCAACTTTGCCTTTGGAAAGTCGTGAAAAGTATCTACAATCTCATCGGCAAAACGAACGAACCCATAAACCGCATAGATCGGCAGTCGCAAGTGTTTGTCAAAGGCTTTGATGCCCAAAGAAAAAGAAGTACTGTAACGATTGGTAATCAATTGACTACATTCTCGGCAGACTTCATTATACAATGATAGCATAGAAATTGTTTTTACTCGTTGTGTATGTGATTGGCTGCTGGCTTTTGCCAAGGATTAATCAGTAGTTTAAATTTGTGACATGTTTACCTGAGTCGCAAAAGTAGTTGACATTTTAGTCTCAAATTGCTAATTTTTATTTCATAAAAATTAGCAATTTGGGTGGCCCTTTTGGACAGAAATGATGTTCTTTTTGATGATTTTTTCCAAAAATCATCAAAAAGAACATCATTTCTGTCCGAGGGGCTCTTGAAAACAAGATGAAAAATTTCATTTTTCATCTTGTTTTCAAGAAAGAATATCAAGTGAGTAAATAAACTTGTCAAATTTGTTTGATATAGTTTGTAAGCAATTTTCGGCTTAGACAGAGATTATTAAATCCCAAAATCCCTCGCCACCTCATTAGCAACGACTTGCCCCGAAATTAAAGAAGGCGGTACACCAGGTCCTGGTGTTGTTAATTGCCCCGTGAAATACAGGTTTTTTACTTTTTTACTTTTCAATTTAGGTTTCAGGAAAGCAGTTTGTAATAGCGTATTGGCAAGTCCGTAAGCATTGCCTTTGAACGCATTATAATCTTCTTTGAAATCTTTGTGCGCAAAAGAACGCTTGTACACTACGTGGTCGCGAATGGATTGCCCAGTCAGATTTTCTAGTCGATTCATAATCATATCATAGTAGTGCGCCCTCATTTCTTCCGTATCTTCCAAATCTGGGGCGGTTGGCACTAGCAAAAAGACGTTTTCCATACCTGCTGGTGCTACACTAGCATCGGTGATAGATGGTACGCAAGCATAGAATAGTGGCTTCGAAGGCCACTGTGGTTGCTCGTAGATTTCTATGGCGTGTTGGGTGAAGTCTTCGTCGAAAAAGAGGTTATGGTGATGAAGGTTATTCAGTTTTTTATCAATACCGAGATAGAATAGTAAAGAAGAAGGTGCCATTGTACGCTTATCCCAATAAGCCGAACTATATCTTCTATGCTCAGGTTTTAAAACTTGTTGCTCTAAATGATGGTAGTCCGCACCTCCGATTACAATGTCTGCTTCGTAGGTCTGATTTTGCGTTATCACTTGTTTGGCGTGTCCATTTGGCACGTAAATTTGCTGCACATTTTGATCCAATCGAATATCTACACCTTTCTCTTCCGCCAGTTTGACCATACCTTCCACAATCTTGTGCATACCGCCTATTGGATACCAAGTACCCAGCGACATGTCTGCGTAGTTCATCATGCTGTAGAGTGCTGGCGTATTTTCGGGTGTTGCACCTAGAAATAATACCGGAAATTCGAGCAGTTGGATCAGCTTGGGGTGTTTAAATCGTTTTTTTATGCTTTTTGAAATAGATTGGAACATTTGTAGACGGAACAAACTCATCAGAATGCGCATATCGGCAAATTCCCATATGGAATGGCTAGGCTTGTGGACAAACTCGTTCATGCCCACTTTGTATTTGTATTCCGCTTCCTCCAAAAATGCCTTTAAGTGCTTGCTACTGCCCGTTTCGTATTGCTCGAACATTTCGTAGAGTCCTTCCATACTAGCAGGTACGTGCATCACTTCATCCTTGGCAAAAAACACACTGTAGGAAGGATCTAGCCGTACCAAATCGTAGTAGTCGGAAACTTTTTTGCCAAAACCCTCGAAGTACTGCTCGAATACATCTGGCATCCAATACCAACTCGGTCCCATATCAAAAGTAAAGCCTTCCGCTTCAAATTTTCTAGCACGTCCGCCTGCTACTTTGTTTTTTTCCAAGACGATGACCTCATAGCCACGATCTGCTAAAGTCGTTGCAGCGGACAATCCTGCAAAACCCGAACCTATAACGATAACTTTCTTTGCCAATATAAATGTGATTTAGAGCCTTACCAGTGGACATTGGTACAAAATAAACCACCAAGGCACTCAGGAAACTAAATGACAATAAGTAATACTTATTAATCACTCTATCTTCATTAACTCAGAGCTTGTTTGGAGCAGGATCAAACTGTAAATCAGTAGTTTACGGTTCTGGCGAAGAAAATAATAGCGACTTTATCGAGATAAACGAGCGATCCTTTAGGTAAATATTCAGTGAATATTTAAGCGAGAGAACCGCTTCGCGGATGAGTTAGCAGCGATTATTTTCAAAGTCAGGTTCGGAAAATATTGGTTTACAGGAAGATAGTGCTCCAAACATGCTCTCAACTTTAGCTCTAACTGCCAACTGATAATGGCTAAAGTCGAGCATTAAAATACAGTGAGCTTAACAGTAGGTCGTTGCTTTTGTTTATGTGAGTTTTGTTTTAAGACAAAAAAGCGGGCGTGTAAAAGAAAATGCGTTTGAGCTTCGTAGGTCTTGCCTTTCTTACTTTACAATAATTTCAAATTAACATTTTAACACAAATGAATAATAAATAAAACTAGCCACTCACAATTTTATCAAGCAAAATGGGTTATCTATCCAGTTATTTGTTAAAATTTGCATTTCACGATTTGAACCTCCTAGCAATCCCTACGAAAATTGCCGAAAAAGCCATGATTTGTTTCTTTTCTATCGCTACCTATGTTTTTACAACCTATACCTACATCCAGCATATAATGGGGATACCATTGACTGCCTGATCGTAGGTATAGGTTGTAAAAACATAGGTAGCGATAGAAAAGAA
>JBCDKV010000579.1:0-3755 GCA_038746215.1 Bacteroidota bacterium
GGTAGACATTACCGAGCAGTTATTGATGCGAATAACGGGTAAAATACTCCATTCTATGGTAATAATAGCTTTGCTAAACTTTTGAAACTTAGTAAAGTGCTTGAGATCGCGCAACAAGTATGCCCAAAAGTTTTTTATGGACGGAAACACAAATTTCAACTTATTTTTCTCCAAAAAATAAGTTGAAATTTGTGTTTCCGTCCGAAGAGAATTACCGAGCATACTTGTTGCTCAATTTGCGGATATTGACCTGAACTATATCTGAGTCAAGTGTCAAGAAAAATGAGATTTGTATAGTCGTTATTCGCATTATTGTGCAGCGACTCAGCAATCATTCCTACCAACCACAAAACCATGAAGCAATGAAACCATGAAGCAATGAAATAATCACCGAGGCAACCGCTCCACTCGTTCTTCCACCTGCTTCAGACGATTGGAACGCTTTTTAAGCTTGTTTTCGCTCATCTCTGCGTGCAGTTTACGATTCTTGGCAATGCTGATGGCATTAAAAAGAGCTTTGCAAAAAGAGGCTGGATTGGCTTCGTTTTTTCCAACAATATCGTAAGCGGTGCCGTGATCGGGAGAAGTCCTGACCACACTAAGACCAGCCGTGTAGTTGACACCCGCATTGAAGGAAAGGGTCTTGAATGGGACGAGTCCTTGATCGTGGTACATCGCTAGGATACCATCAAATTTCTTGTACAAACCCGAACCGAAAAAACCGTCAGCAGCGTAAGGTCCCATCGCTAGGATGCCACTTTTTTTGGATTGGATGATAGCGGGACGAATTACTTTTTCTTCCTCCTTTCCGATCACACCATTATCGCTTGCATGTGGATTTAGCCCCAGTACCGCGATAGTCGGACGATCAATACCAAAGTCGATGCGGAGACTATTGTTCATCAATTTGATTTTGTTGATGATTCGATTTTTAGTCACTGCATTAGCCACCTGCGCCAAGGGAATGTGTCCCGTCACCACTCCTACTCTGAGTCCGTCATTCACCAAAAGCATCAAAGTATCCTGCTTGCCGAACTTTTCTCCCAGATACTCAGTATGTCCTGGAAAGGCAAAAGCTGCCATCTTCATCGCTTCCTTATTGATCGGGGCAGTCACAATTGCATCAATTTTCCCACCGCCCAAATCTTCGGTTGCTCGTTCCAGCGCAGCGAAGGCACACTCACCGCCAGCTTTGGTCGCCTTGCCCAGCGTAATATCCACATTTTTTTCCCAGCAATTGATTATATTTAGACGAGATTCTTGAATTTTTTCTGCACTTTTGGCAGTATAATAAGAAAGGTCAATGTTGACAATATTTTTATGGTATGCTATGACTTTTGACGAGCCATAGATGACTGGGGTACAAAGCTCTAAAATGCGTTTGTCTTGAAACGTTTTTAGGATGATTTCTGCACTAACGCCATTGATGTCACCCGTTGTTATACCTATTTTTATTGTATTCATATTCTTGTTTTAGAACTGTACGAAGGTTAATTTAGCGCATTACTATTACAGTGTAATTTAAGTTTTTACTAATTTTAGATTTAACCCAATAAGTTTCAACTAATTGTTATTCAGGTATTTACAATGGGCTAAAGCCACATTGGAATGTATATAAATTTAGGTTACACTGTACTATACTCCATTTGGGATAAAAAAGTGCATTTTTATCACTTTGTAGAATTGTTGAAATGAAAAAGTGTGGAATTGATTGTTCCTAGCTTACCATTAGCAGGCTCTGCTAATGGTACAGAATGTCACTATCAATTCGACAATTGAACAATTTTACAATTCGACTATTTGCATAGACTCGGCCCGTTTGCAGTACAAAAACTTCGTGCAAGCCTATTTTTATTTGCTAATTAGGGCTGTACGAAGTCTCAGTTTCGTTAACATTTTACTCAGAAATAGCCTGAGTCAATGCAAGATAATTGAGCAACAAGTATGCTCAGTAAGTCTCTTCGGACGGAAACACAAATTTCAACTTATTTTTTGGAGAAAAATAAGTTGAAATTTGTGTTTCCGTCCATAAAAAACCTTTGAGCATACTTGTTGCGCGATTTCAGGCACTTTACTAAAATTTTTCTCAGGCATCACCAAAAACTTCGTGCAAGCCTACTTTTATTTTCTAATTAAAAATCCCTCCATTATTCAAAGACGATCATGAGAGCAAAAAAATCGTATGGTCAACATTTCCTCATCAATGAACAGATAGCAGAACGCATTGCTAATAGTTTAAGTTTGACGGACCAGTATGAAAAAGTACTAGAGATCGGACCAGGCAAGGGAATGTTGACCAAATACTTACTCGAAAAAGAGTATGAACTTCACGCCGTAGAAGCAGATCGTGATATGGTTGCTTACTTACAGGTTGCTTATCCCGAACTGTCCAAGCACTTACACTACGCTGATTTTCTGCGATTTGCGCCAAACTCCATCTTCGGTACGGACGCTTTTGCGATCATTGGAAATTTCCCCTACAACATCTCTTCACAGATTTTATTTAAGATGCTGGATAACCGTGCCTTTGTTCCAGAATTGGTGGGCATGTTTCAAAAAGAAATGGCATCTAGAGTCGTTGCGGATGCGGGTGGCAAGGAATACGGCGTCATCAGCGTATTGGTGCAGGCTTATTACGATACAGAATATTTATTCACCGTCAAAAGAGGCAATTTCAATCCACCACCTAAAGTTACCTCGGCAGTCATTCGCTTGGTGCGAAAAGCGAATCAAGACTTGGGTTGCGACCCTAAACTCTTCAAACAAATCGTGAAACAAAGCTTTAATCAGCGCAGAAAAATGCTGCGCAATACCATGAAGTCTTTTCTAAAAGGACACGACATATTGCAAGACGAGTTTTTCCAACAAAGACCAGAACGCTTAACAGTTGCCGATTTTGTACAATTGACGAATTGGGTGACAGCAGCGAGAAAGGAGGAGTGATTTTCTGCGCTAGAGCGCCTGCTTTTAAGTTTTATTTAGAACTGTAAGGAGTCCTAATTTACTTGAATGTAGTCTAAGTCAATCTCCTAAAATCGCGCAACAAGTATGCTCAGTTAGTCTCTTTGGACGGAAACACAAAGCTTCACTATTTTTCTCTAAAAAATAGTGAAACTTTGTGTTTCCGTCCATAAAAAACCTTTAGAGCTTGTTTGGAGCAGGATTGAACTGTAAATCAGTAGTTTACGGTTCTAGCGAAGAAAATAATAGTGACTTTATCGAGATAAACGAGTGATTATTTTCAAAGTCAGGTTCGGAAAATACTGGTTTACAGGAAGATAATGCTCCAAACATGCTCTTAGGCATACTTGTTGCGCGATCTCAAGGAATTGACCAAGGCTTATTTTCAATCTTGCTCAAAACTTCGCGCTCACCTAAATTTTATTCAGCTAAAAACAGCATCTTACACTAGATTTAGCTGAGTATAAAAACAATATCCAGCTAAAAGTAGTTTTTAATGGTAGATCTAGCTAGATATAATTTTTACACTACTGGACAAAACACAAATTGAAACACTAAGGGCACTTAGAAACACTAAGAAAAGCAGCTAGTGCTTAGTCAAGACTGAAATGACTAGTACTTGAATAGTCCCAGCGGGACGAACTATGGGTAGTATTTCCCTAATGAATTATTCTAAGCTCCGTAGGTGCGTACCATAGCTCGTACCTACGGCACTTAAAAATACCTCAAAATACCTTGCTACCCACAGTTCATCCCTACGGGATTTTACTAGCTAAATCAAAATTGACTAAGCA
>JBCDKV010000580.1:0-3740 GCA_038746215.1 Bacteroidota bacterium
AGAGCTTGTTTGGAGCAGGATTGAACTGTAAATCAATAGTTTGCGGTTCTGGCGAAGAAAATAATAGCGACTTTATCGAGATAAACGAGCGATTATTTTCAAAGTCAGGTTCGTAAAATATTGTTTTACAGGAAGATAGTGCTCCAAACATGCTCTAAAGCGTGTTGATACGTTTAAATTGTTGATCTATACTGCAAACGGGATAAATCTGTGCAGATAGTTGAATTGTAAAACTGTTCAATTGTCGAATCGATAGTGACGTGCTGTGTAATCAGCAACGTCTGCTAATTGTAGGATGGGAATAATCAATTCAACATTTTTTCAATTCAGCAATTCTACAAAGCGATCAAAATTAAGATGCATTTTTTTACCCCGAATGGAGTATATACACTAAGCAACCAGTTCGAAAAAGATAATATATTTGCTCAACCCAATCGCTCTGGATTATCCTCCACGAAACTTTTCCAGTTATTGTATTTTTTACCCTGCCCTACTACGCCCTTCGCTTGGTGGTAATGACAAAAAGCAGCACCGAGCGCATCGGTCGCATCCAAGGGATAATGATCCAGCAATTTTATATTCAACTGATGTTCTAACATAGCCGCCACCTGTTCTTTAGCAGCATTTCCATTACCCGTCACGACTTGCTTTATCTTTTTCGGTGAGTACTCTACAATATCTAAGCCTTTTGTCATAGCCGCTGCAATCGCGACCCCTTGCGCACGTCCCAACTTCAACATTGACTGCACATTTTTGCCAAAGAAAGGCGCTTCGATTGCCATTTCAATGGGTTGATAGCTTTCAATGAGTTGCTGTAAACGCTCAAAGATAATTTTGAGCTTTTGCTGGTGGTTCAGTCGCTTATTAAAATTGATGACACCTAGATCATTCACACCCAGTACTTTACCTCTTACTTCTAGTATGGCGTAGCCCATATTGTTCGTGCCAGGATCAATACCGATCAAACGATACGATTTAAAAACTTGCTTCATGTGGGCAATTTAAAACAATTTGGTTGTCCACGCAAGTTTCAGCTTAGATTTGCTAGATTTCAAAAATTTAGTAGTAAATCTTCATCACTGCTGTACGAAGACAGCCTGTAAATGTACTGCTCAATGTATCCATGCAAATAGCGACTAGATAAACTCTCATCTTTCTTGAAACTTGACTCAGATATAGAGCGATCTCAGGGCTTATTTCAAGAATTGCTAAAAATTTTGCACGCGCCTATTATCAAACAAGCAATGTTTTTTCCGTTCGTATAAAATCCATGCGGCGATTCCATTCCCTAGCCATCACGGCAAATGATAAAATGAGATTAACGACCCAAAAAATAGCTGGTACAATACCGAACAGCATTTGACAACATAGGCTCGGTAGTAACAAGAGTGAACCAATGAGGAAAGTGGTGCTATATTGCCCAAAATAGAGGTAGCGTAACCTTAATTTCGTAGTGGTCAATAGCATAATCGCACTACCGATCACTAGTAGACTGATCATTATAGTACGCACAGGAAAATCAGTGGATTTGGTGAATCCAGTCCAAATAATTAAGGCAATCGAAGTACTAATAAGCAAGTAATAGGAGCGGAATGTCAAGTTAAAATCGGGCGTACAATCGAATCCGTTATTGCAGCCTTTTTTGCCTACAATCAGGCGACGGTTGTAAGAAATCAGTTGATACAGCCAATAGAAAAAAGCCTTAACAAAAGGAATCCGCATGATGGTTTTAAGGAAAGGAATTTTATTGTTCAAAACATCTACTAAACTGTCCAGCCCGTAGAGCGTTTCACCACCTTCCAAATCCAAAAGCGGGATTTCGTGTTTGCTACGAACCGCATCTATTCGCGCCAAATCTTTTGCACTGACTTCGGAGAATGCAATGCGTTTTTCTAGGAGTTTAGCTTTGACAAACAAGCCCGTGTACCATACACACAATGGGCAGTTATCGTCATATATGAGTGCTTTATTCATAGTGGTTATTTTGATTTATACGCAGTGTAATAAAAAATTTTCAAAATTTTCAATAATTATTGAAAGTTTAACTATTCTAGTATTCGCTCTTCACTTACTAGCTTAGAAGTGAAAAAATACTGTATCCCAATTTCCAAACCAATATCAAAAAAGGCATTGTCCGTATTGATTTCTCCCTGAAAAGGAATGATATACTGGTAGCGGAGTCCACCGTGCAAAGCGGTATATTTAGATAAAAATAGTCCTAAACCCGCCTTTCCTTCTGCAATCAAATCTGTAAAAATATCGAAGGTGCGTTCTCCATCAATTGTGATGGGTAATTTGCTAGCTCCAAATCCTGCCCCGCCTTCGATGAAAAAATAATTTTGCCGAATGGGAATATGATAGCGCATAAAAGGCGTAATTTCTACTCGATTGGTACTATCGCTGAGCTGATAGCTACCCGAAAATTCAAAACCAATGGACAAATTCTTTAAAGAAAAGTAGGCAATAGAGGGCGAAATCGTAAGGGTTCTTCCACTCACCATGCGATTATCTAAACGAATCGTGCCACCAATATTCCAAGATTCGGCAGCGAGGGCAGGAATGCCATTTGGATTCTTTTTAGCTTGCTTTTTGGCACTGTAATCACTCGAAAAAAACTGTAAGCCAAAACTAAATTCAGGACGAACATCACCCGTCAATCGCAAATCGGTGGTGGTGAGTCGCTCCAAGAGGCTAAAATCAGCATTAGCGGTGAGGGAGACGTTTTTGTTGACGAAAAAATTGAATCCACCGCCAATCGCACCCCTCAAATAGTCAATACGATCTCCAGAACTACCCAAACCAATTGCATCGGCAGTATTGTACAGTTTTGCGATGGAAACATTGGGTCGGATGTAGAATGCTAAGCGCGGTGTCTCGTGGAAATAGTATTGCAAAAATAGATTCATACCCGTCGCAGAACTAGAAAAACGATCCTCCGAGTCCTCCAAACTCTGTCGAATCGTCGTTCCCAATTGCAAGCCAGCACCTAGTAGAACCTCAGGCGAAAGAAATTTGCCTAAGTGCAAATCTAAGTTAATATCCGTCAAGGTATTGACCTTATCGTTGCGAAAAGAAGCGTTGAATGTACCGCCTGCAATTCCCCAATAGTCTTTGAATTGGGCGTTTATCTGAATGGTAAGAAGAAAAAATGCTAGTGTAACTAATGCCTTCATAAGATATAGTGTGAGTGATGAGTGTTTAGTGCTTAAGTGATTAGTTATGAATGCGAATAACGGGTAAAATACTCCATTCTATGGTAATAATAGCTTTGCTAAACTTTTGAAACTGAGTAAAGTGTTTGAGATCGCGCAACAAGTATGCCCGAAGGTTTTTTATGGACGGAAACACAAATTTCAACTTATTTTTTAGAGAAAAATAAGTCGAAATTTGTGTTTCCGTCCGAAGAGATTTACTAAGCATACTTGTTGCTTAATTTGCAGATATTAACCTGAACTGTATCTGAGGCAAATGCCAAGAAAAATGGGATCTGTACAGTCGTTATTCGCATAACAAATTAAGCAAGAGCAGCTTTTGCGACTATCTTAGATTCCAACTATGTTCCAATACTAGACTTAGTCGGCTACTAAAATATTAACTATTAGGTTTTTGAGATTTTATCAAATTGCCGAATTGTCCAATTGTTGAATTGTAAATGCGTGATTAGCAACAATTTAGCAATTCTTCAATTTTACAATTCGACACATAAAACGCTGATTATCAAAGCCGATCAACTCAACTAA
>JBCDKV010000581.1:0-3729 GCA_038746215.1 Bacteroidota bacterium
TAACATTTCTTCATTTTATTAGAAATTTAATTTTTATTAATTTAATTAATTGAAAATCAATAAATTAAGTTTATAATAATTCCTTTAGAAAACTTATCTTTTTACTCATTGTGGTTTTCTCACCTAAGCACTTGCCCTTAAATTTGTAATCGTAATCAAGGGGATAACAGCAAAGACGAAAAAAGTTGATTACGGTTCTTTGAAAATAATAACCCACCTAAAGATAGCATCGGTTTCCATTCGACTTTTGATGGTTTAAATGGAAAGAGTTAGAAGGTATATAATTATATGTACTGCTGATTTTCAACCGATGGATGAATGTAGATTAGGAGCAGCGAGCATTAGAAGGATGGCATTCATCGACAAACTTGGCTAGTGTCTTTTTTAAGATTATAAAGTTCTGTACTCAAAAGGTGTTTTGTGTGTGTTGCATTGTCATAATGAAATGCAATTTTATCTGGAGCCCAGCAGGGGGTAGGATGCTACTCTTCTGCGCTCCAGTTTTTTAAAGAAGAAATTTTAGCTGCTAGGAAAAACGCAAAGGCGATATTTTCTGAGGCAGTGGACGAATAAAGAATATATTTTGAGAAAACTGGGGAATTGAAATCTAGCTGCATAAGAGCAGTTGGGTATGTTGAGCCGAGAGTTGGCGTACATTGTTAAAGGGACTAATTCTTAGTACTTAGGAAACTACACATCTGCGCATAACTCTCGGTTTTTTAAAAAGAAAACAAATATCACAATCATAACTCTTTTGATCCCTTAAAACAAGCCGTTATTTCATATACAATCCACGTGTAAAACCAGAAGCCGATTACAATTTTGAATCCAAAGAACTCCTTAAGACCAAGCGTATATTTATTTTAGCATAAGATATAAACTCAACATTCATGGGATTTTGAGTAAACTAAGTTTAGGTAAGTAAGCAATGGCTATTATTCAGCTGGACAAGATGTCCAGCTTTTTTTTTGCCCTTTTTTAAACTTCGTTCTGTCAACAGTGGTTAGCTGTTTAAATATAAACGTCAGGACATGAAGCAATATGCACTTACACTATTAACGACTTGTCTTTCCCTTCTCCTTTTTGCACAAGAAGATACCAAATCTACCGCAAGCGATTCCACCAAAACCGATAAGCATCCTTACGAAAAACTCATCACGGATGCCGAGGACATCAGCAGCGACGAAGGACTCTTTACCGTCCACAAAATAAAAGACAAATACTACTTTGAAATTTCCGAAGACGTACTAGACAAAGAGATATTGGTCGTCAGTAGGATTTCGGGACACGTCAAGAATCTAAACTTCGGAGGTGCAGGCATGAAGTCTCGTCCGCAGCAAGTCATTCGCTGGCAAAAAATGGGCGATAAAATACTATTGCGCTCGGTGTCTTACAATAGCGTTGCAGACTTCAACCAACCTATCTACAAATCGGTACGCAACAACAACTTCGAACCCATTGTGATGACTTTTGACATCAAAACGCCCAATAAAGATACTTCCGCTTATGTCATAGAAGTCGGCAAGTTATTCACTACCGATGTGAAGATGATCGGCGCACTATACGACTCCAATCGCAAACGTTTTGGGATAAAAGGTTTGGACAAAAGCCGTAGCCTAATCGTTCATGCTAAGTCCTATCCCAAGAACGTAGAAGTGCGTCATATTTTGACATACAACGGCAGTCAATTACCCGATAATCAACTGACGGGAACGCTCTCCATCGAAATGAATCAATCTTTTATCGAATTGCCAGAAGAACCAATGCAGCCAAGGTTGTACGACGCAAGAGTAGGCTATTTTTCGATTCAGCAAACAGATTATGGTTTGGATGAGCAAAAAGCAGCCAAACGCAGATACATCACTCGTTGGCGATTAGAACCTAAAGATGAAGCCGCTTTTGCTAGAGGAGAGTTGGTCGAACCCAAAAAACAAATCGTTTATTACGTCGATCCAGCCACGCCCGAAAAATGGAAGCCCTACATCAAGCAAGGTGTAGAAGATTGGTTGGGCGCATTTGAGGCAGCGGGTTTCAAAAATGCGATTGTTGCCAAAGACCCACCAACACCAGAAGAAGACCCCGAGTGGAGTCCCGAAGACGTGCGCTACTCGGTCATTCGCTACATCACAACAGAAATTCAAAATGCACAAGGGCCGCACGTCCACGATCCAAGAACGGGCGAAATACTAGAGAGCGACATCCTTTGGTATCACAATATTATGAAACTACTGCGCAATTGGTTTTTTGTACAAACCGCAGCGATCAATCCAGAGGCAAGAAGCACGAAATTCAAGGAAGAGGTGATGGGTAGATTGATTCGTTTTGTGTCGGCGCACGAAGTAGGACATACGCTAGGGCTACCGCACAATATGGGATCGAGTGTTGCCTATCCCGTCGATTCTTTGCGTTCAGTTGCTTTCACCCAAAAAATGGGAACTGCCCCTTCGATCATGGACTACGCCCGTTTCAATCACGTCGCGCAGCCCAAAGATGGTGCGGTTGGTTTGATGCCTGACATTGGTGTTTATGATGTATGGTCTATCGTGTATGGCTATAAACCGACGGATGCGACCTCTCCCGAAGCGGAACACAAAAAGTATTTGAACGAATGGGTCAAAGAACGTGCGGGCGATCCATTGTATCGCTACGGACAGCAACGATTCAACCCAACGGATCCTACTGCGCAAACCGAGGATTTGGGGGATGATCTAGTGAAAGCTAGTGAATATGGCATCGCCAATTTAAAACGCATCGTTCCTAAGTTGCAAGACTGGTCGCAGGAAGATGGTAAAGATTTTAGTGAGCTATCCGAACTGTACGTGCAAATATTCGGACAAATGAATAAATATATGCGCCACGTCGGCACAATCGTTGGTGGGGTATATGAATATCGGAAAACTTCCGAGGAAGAAGGAGCAGTCTTCACGGCGGTAGAAAAAAGTAAGCAAAAAGCGGCAATTCGTTTTCTAAATCAGCAATTGTTTCAAACACCCAACTGGTTGATTGATAAAGCCATCCTCTCCAAAATCGAAGATTCGGGTACAATCAATCGTTTACGCCAGTTGCAGGTCAGTACGCTGAATCGCTTATTTCAAGGGGATCGCTTAAATCGGCTGATGGAAGCCGAAGCCCTTAACGGAAAGTCTGCCTACACCTTGCTCAACTTATTTGAAGACACTAGTAAAGGTATATTTTCAGAAATTGCAGCAGGTAGCACGATTGATCCGTATCGTAGAAATTTGCAGCGGGCTTATGTGGATAAGATGAAGGATTTGATGGCACTGAAAGAAGACAAATACGATCAAACCGACATCAAAGCAATGGCTAGAGGAACACTGATGCAGTTGAAAAAACCTTTGAAATCTGCAATTAAAAAGCAAAAAGATGCGACCACAAAATACCATCTTATGGATTTGAATCAGCGAATCGAAGAGATTTTGGATATGGATTAGGAATATGTATGTGCTGCGTTTGGGATAAAAAAGTGCATTTCCATCTTTGTTGATTTGTTGAACTGTTTATTTGTTTAATCCGCTTATCATCAACGTATTGCAATTCAACGAATAAACAATTTAAACAGATAAACAAGTAGACTACTGGACATTTTGACAAAAATCAGCCTTTTCTTTTTGTCTTGATACAAAAAGAAACAAAAAAATCAAGACTTAATTTCTTTGCTTCCCATCCGCTAGCGGGTCATTCGCTTGAAAGTCCACTGGACTTTCACTA